>VEND01000133.1 GCA_009711765.1 Bacillota bacterium
ATTAAGGTTCTGTCAAAGGACCTAAAAAGTATACTACCTGGATTTTGACAGGTTCTTATAATACTTATATAATTTTAAATCTTCCCAAAGCTCCCTGGGGATTCTATGCCCTTTTTTACGCTTAAACTTAAATAAAATTTGACTTTAGAGTACCAATTTTGCTAATCTTAAAATAAATACAATTTTAAAAATTATTTTTTGGTGTTTATTTACCATTTATTGGATGTTTTCATTCTTTATTTAACGGAATCAAATTTAGAAATAAACTTGTCCGATACTTGATAACCTAAAAGAAATACCAAAGGTATATGTGCTAACCCCATATAAACTGCTTCAAAATTACTGTTATTTATGAAAGGTTTTATATCTCTTGTCAATTCTAGTTGCTTTATTAAAGCACTTTCAATATTCTTATGTATCATATCATTAGCTTGATTTAACTCTAACTCACTCACATTATAATTTGTTAAATAACTATCCATACTATTAAAATCTACAACATTTTCTATTGATGAATGTTTTATTTTTAATATATTCTTAGTTTTTTCTCTTTTGAAATTTCTCTCATTTTTCTCATCCCAAATTTTTATTGCCAATAATATTAATCCTATACAAGTTAATATTATACCAACAGTTAAACCTATTACATCTATAGCATAAATTGAATTATCAATGCTTATATTTAATTTATCATTAAAGAATGCCACTATTATTGGTAAATACCATTCTGGTAAAATCGAAGCTCCTATAAAAGCAATTCCTGAAGCAATAAAGCTAAAGATAACTTTGTTAATCAATGGTTTTCTGACAAAAGGTAGTAGAAAATCAAATATTGGTTTTACATCTTTTATCATTTTTTTATATTCTTCCTTGGTCTTCATTTATGCACCTCACAATTATTTAATAATCTTAAGTAGTAAACAATATAAGGTTAGTGCTTTAGCACTAACCTCTTGGAGGGTATGGATCATCTCCATACGTTCTTTCCTTTTCAATAGTTCCATCTTTTCTTTTGATAGTTAATTGGCTGGGTTGATTGTTTCTTGCCACTTCAATTCCATAGTCAACTGCGTCTTTTTTTACCTCAAAATTCTTTATCGCTTTTATACTTCCTTCTCTTTTTACCTGCCACACTATTTTACTCCAAACCACCCAATAGTTATTTCTATTGCCCATAATTTTTTCACTTATAAAATATTTATATCATTCTACATACATGAACATTCTTTTTTCTATTTTTCACTTCTTACCCCTTTAAAACGTTTACCATCTTGTTTTACATTCATAAATCTACCTGTTTCTGAATCTCGTTTAATCCATTTTTTAGTCTTCTCATTATAAACTTGTGATCTTTTTTTTACAGCACCTTTCCTTGAATTATCTCCATAAGGTTTGTTAGTAGCCATACATAACTCCTCCTCTTTTTATTTATTCTTATAAGGAAATATTATGTAAGTAGCTTGTATCACTTATAATCAATCACCCTCCCTTTTTTAGATTAGGATTTAAATAATACTATTTCATTTATCTACCCTTCTTTATTAACACTTATTTCCAAGTATTTATCTCCTAATAATTGTATAACACTTTGTTTCTAATGTCAATATATAGTGATAACGTATGTATTTAATACTATATATAGGTTTGTAATGTGTTTTTTCTTTTTATACTTTTCATTTCATATTTCTAATAATAAATAAGACACTCATAATTTATGAGTGCCTCAATTTCTCTTAGCTAGTTTTTTGAATTTTATTCTTAATAGCATCAAAGTCTTTACCTTAGACATAATAAAAAAACTTTTCCAACGCTAGTTTCTACCATAACTTCCCCATCTATCTCCACCTTTATATTCTATCACCAAATATCTTCCATCTATTAATAAACAAAATCAGTATAAAACTTATCAATTGAAGTCTGTAACCAAAATAATGTCTTTGGCTTTCTCTCAATATTTCTAATACAATATTTAACTTCATCCAAAGAGTTAATGAATTAAGCACATAGAGACTCTTCACCACTGCTTTTTAAATCTCCTTTCTTTTCATGATAATGTTTTGAGAATGTGTGACCACCACTATACTTGTAATGACAGAATTAATTTGATGATTTAAACTCTAAGCATCCCTCTAATTTACTGTCATCAACAGTAAAGTTTTCAGCATTTTCAGGTGGAAATGTTTAATAAGCTTCTTTTTCAGCCTGTTTTCTACAATCATCTATTTTTTTCCCATAGCCTTTTTAAGTTTATATTTGTTAAACACTAGTTGATTTAAAGTAAACCCTCATTATTTTATTAGATTATTTATCGTTTCTCTAAGGAAAATTTCAATTTCATAGTAAGGTATATCTGTATAAGAATATAATTTATGATCTTTATTAAATATAATCTCCATTTATTTTTTTATCTTTTATATCTCTATATACTTATTCGACATATCCTAACGATTTCGTTTTTGATTTCATTGTTTTTATATAAAAAATCGAAAAATCGCCATCACAAAACGATGACGATTCTTTTATATTTTTTCAGTAGCTTTATTATTTCTTATTTTCTATTCAAAATAATTATGTATGTATTTTTTTAATTATAAACTTAAAACTCATTTTATTGATAAATATTTGAACTACTAACCAATTTTTTTAAAATTGGTGGTATAGGTAAATTAGCTGTTTCAGCATTTTCAATAAATCCTTTCAATTCACCCCAAATCAACCAACAGATATATATACAATAAAATGTATCCTCAGGTAAACCGTTTAAAGATACTATGTAATTAAAGGTATTGCCTATTATTAGTAACAAATATGGCCATAAAAATAATTGAATATTTCTTGAAAAATCAACATATGAATCTTTTCCTTTATATTTATTAGCTATATTTCGTGATAAAAAATGAGCAATAGTCATCACTAAAAAAACCCAATGTAAAATGTTAAATGTTCCAAAAAGTAACGTCAAGACTGTCCCCAAAAAAGTGAAAAATAGTTTAGGCTTAGGATGACTTATAAATATGTTCCACGACTCTTTTACTTGTTTAGGCTCAATTATTGGAAATATCGCTAATAAACTATTCATATATTTCACAACCTTATTCGCTGGTTGATATAGTATATGTGATTCTTTATCTTCATATTCATTATTCTTTGTTTTATTTCTAGTTAGTTCTTCTTCTATTAATTGAACATATTGTATTGCGGTATTCAATTCCTCTAAAGAATTTTTGTTAAGATCTATCTTTTTTTTATCTCTTATATCTAGTATATCCCAATAAGTACTTCTTGTCATTTTCATTATTGACTCTATTTCATCTTCAAGTTTTTCTTCTTCCTTAGTTTCTTCAACTGTTAAAATAATCTTATCTATAAACGATTGTTCATTCATACCTATAACTTTAGGCATTAAAATCAATCCCTTTCTTTAAATTAATTTCTACTTGCCTAGAACTAAGAAAGTCTATACATTTTTCATTCAACAACATAATAATTTTTTTCAACTTTTCAATACCATCATTATTTTCTACAAATTTTGAACTTTCATTAATTGAAATTGTAAACAGATCATCTCCTTCTTCTTCCGTTTTTAAAAATTTAAATTTTATTTTCTCACTATTGTGGTTAATTTCTAAATTGAAATCTATTTTCTCTATATTTCCATCTATATTATCACAACCCAAATAGAACTTTTTCATTTGCATTTGATTTTCGAATCTCACAACATTAGCAATTTCTATACTATTAATAATTTTATCTTTATTATCTAAAATACTAATTTTATCTAAAAAACTTTCTACACTATCTTCAATAGAATATTTTTCTATACTAACCAATATTATTTCTAAACGATTTTTTTCAATTTTAACTTTAAGTATAGGAAATCCTTTTTCACAAACTACTGTTTTATTATTTATTTTGATATTTTCAAACTTAAAACTTTTTTTTAAACCTTCAATTATATCCATTTCAGTTTCTAAAGGAATTAAATCAACAGTAGGTGTATCAAAAACTATTTTAGTAAAAACTGGTATCATAGTATTAGACATGTAACAACCTCCAAACTAACTATATTTATCTACTTAATTATTTAATCTTCTATAATTTTTCACATATTCCTTCTCTTTAAATTTATATAGATTAATTTTATTTTTTCTGCTTTGAAAAAATCATTATATTTATTAAGGTTATTATAACATTCTTTTCTTTTTCATAAAGTCGTAATTTGTCGATTTTCACTCATTAATTTTTAAATTAAATACTTTTTTTAATTTTCTTGTTTCTTTACCCTCTTAAGATTCTATAGAATTAATACACATCCCTTTATATGTCTACTCTAAATTGTCTTTTATTCACTACAATAATTTTAAAAAGTAGTAAAATAAATATTTCCTATCAAAAAGAACATCAAGTGTAAAATACAATAAAATCTTTATTTTTGTTAATTATTGTTATATGGTAGTTTATTTAATCTGAACTCTCTAAAAAAATCAAATTATAACATTATTTATATTGTACGTAAAGGCTTTCAGTCATTAGAACATTAGTTTTTTTCCATATATACTAGTAACTCCATAAATTTTTCAGGACTATTTCTCTAGGGTAAAACCTCTAGCCTTTATAATTTTTTAAATCACTTTTCTTTACATTATTACATTCCTTTAAAAATATTTCATCAAATCATCTACATCATACTTCTCATATAGATTTACATATTTAACACCATGAATATTTAGAGTATAGCCTTCAGGAATAAATGTAAAAGAACTACAGCTTTTACTATCTAGATTCTTAACTTTATCTAAAAATACATTACACATTGTACTGCTAGTTTTAAGATTCTCATATTTATGTAGACACTTTTTACATTGCTTTTCTCTTTTTCCTGAATTAATCTCATCCCATATTTTATGCGGTCTTAACTGAAAACTGTCCTCTCTTTCTAAGAGTGCAATAGCTTTTATATTTGCTAAAGACAAAAGAAATGATTTACCGTTTTCTATTCTAATCTTTTCAGATTCTCCTGCATCTTCTTCCATTTCATAATCAGGATCATTAGGCTTTACTGCATAGTTGTTTCTTATTACTCCCTTTCTTTTGTCATAGACTTCTGCATAAATGCCCCTACCTATTGCTGCCATACTTTCTTTTCTGGCCACAAATAATCTTTTATACCAATTAGCAGTTTCATCTTTAGATTTAAGGTAGTCTTTACCTACAATTAAACTTACTGCACCTTTTATAGAATCAGTTCCTCCTACCTTTCCATCTCTTAGGACCACAACTAAAGGTAGTGTTGGGTCTTTTGTATCTTCAGGAAAATTAGGATTACCTATTATATTTATTTCACTCATTTTTTATTCTCTCCCTTCTTTTTAATTCACACCATCATACTACATTAAAGTGAGTACATCAACTAATTAGCCCAGCTATTTCTTCCATACACTTTAAGTAAAGCATCTTTATCTTTCTTCCTGGAAAAGATAATATCTACTAACTTTTTAACCCCAGCATGATTAGATCTATTATTACTAGAAGATCTTTGATTTAAAAGCATTTTACCCCGCCGTTTCATTGTCTCTGTTACAGTGTAAGTATTAGAATCTCTACTTCTAGCCTTTTGCGAAGCCATTATTACTCCATTTGATAGTTTTACATTGGCCTGAATCTGTCCTGGATCTAATGTTCCATTAAAGTATCTAAATTCAACAGTATTTGGTTTGTTACTTTTATAGATATTTGTAAGATTAACACCATAATATCTACTTCTATTTGAAGCACGTTCTGTTAATCTATCTATATCCCTTCTATCATCTAGAGTAAAACGACTTACTGCAGTTTGTATAGCTCTATTTGAAAAACTTCTTGCATAGTGACTAGCTCCACTTCTTAATCTACCTTCAGTTCCTCCAGCAACTCTACATACTACATCTTCAAATCCACCTATCGTTCTAAATAATCTTTTCCAGCGTTGCCTTGCGGTGTTAAGTGGTTCTATACCTACATGGATATGGCCGCCACATTTTTGGTTTATTCTAGCTCCATGTCTTTTGGCCACTTCACATATTTTTTCTATGTTTCTCCATGTTTCAGGAGTATCAGTAAGTACTGGAGATACTAACTCACCGCCGCTTGAACCACTACATACAGATCCATCCCATTCTAACTTCCATTTACCAGGAGTGCTTCTAGCATGATAACCTACTCTTCTAGGACTTGATGTAATATCTAACTCATAAAGATCTCTTGCTATTGCATCTGCATTACCACCTACAAATTCAAGTTCTACTCCAAAGGTCACATTACTACCATTAAGTACATTTTCATATTCATAGGGAAGCTCAGAATTATCTGCAGATCTTAAAATGTCTTCAAATTCTTCCTGGTTTTCTTCATCACTATAAAAGAATCCATCATCTTCTTCCTGGATAATTTGATTTCTTTCTTCTTCAGCTTGAATATCCATATCTCTTACATTTTCTATTCTACTCTCCATTGAATCTCTTCTCTCTTCTTCTTGACCTGCTAAATTACTAAAACCTAAACTAGAGCCCATAGAGCTTGTTAATCTATCATTAACTCTTCTGGCCATCTCATCAGCGTGTGAACTGCCGGATTCATTTGATGCTAAGGATCCTGTTCTTGATTTAGGCATATAAACCTCCTACGGATTGTATTTTCCCTTAAGTTCTGTATAGGTTTTATCAAAATAATCTTTGTTTTTTAGAAATATTTCATCAAAGGTAAGTTTTTTATTTTGTTTTCTAGTCTCTGAAATAACAGCTCGTCTACTTTGTACATAAGCTGATTGGTTTAGTATATGTATAGATTGTCCATTAGAAGCTTGAAAAAGCTTTTCAACTCGTTTTTTAGATACTATACCAGCTACTACTATACTTACATCTCTAGGTATGTTTTCACATAGATATCTAAAGCCTAAGATAAAAGATTTCCATACTGTTGAAGCTTTTAATCTAACTCCTACTACCTGAAAGGAAAAGGCTATAGTTTTTATATTATTTTTAGTAATTGCTTTACACCATCTATCTAAATCTATCTTGTTGTACCAGGATATATCAGGAATAACTTCCAAACCTTCATTAATCATTTCATTATAAACTATCTCAGAGCGTTTCATATTATAAAGATGATCCATTCGTGGAGCATCTGAATAAACGCTAAAATTAGGGGATATTATAGCTTTAAATCCCATTTGTTTTAGACCACTGTATATGAAATGTCTATTATCCCAAAAGCCTTCTAGGGTTCTATCTTTAACATAGAATTCTAGAATACCTTTAGTATATTTATCTAGATTCAATGCATGTTGAAATCCCTTATTTAGATAGCTTTTATTTATTTTCACACCATTTCTTGAAAACATTTTACCTGCATGAATAGATACAACAGGAAGCTTTTCTTTAGTTATTTTAGTTTTAACCTTATCAGGAACTATAGGAATATGAATTGGTAAAATAAAATGAGTTGAAAGATTAGATTCTGGGTCTAGATCTAGACCGCCGATAGAATTAAGATGAAAGAAGAGTCCTTTTCTCTCAGGACATAATGAAAAGCATGATTCACACTTTTTATTACATAATGAAGCTTCACACATTGAACAGCCACCACAATAGGATCTTATTAAACATTTACTACAATTAACTCCACATAATCCTTTCATGCTGAAAGTTTACCTATATATTCATATGCTTTATTTCCTACTTTATTAGCTGCTTCAATGGTTAATTTTTTATACTCTATTGGAACTTTGGTATTTTCTAAAAGCTCCATTTGTCTTACTAAATTTCTAGAAAGTTTAAGAAACTCCACTATTTCAGGAAGTTCACATTTATTATCCTTTGCCATTTAATCACTCCTTTATAAAGGTTAAGGCCCTACAAAAGTAGGACCTTTCAGGGGGACTTATCTTAATGGAAAAACTTAAACAGCTTTTTTAAAATCAGTTGCTCTCTTAAAGCTTGTGTCATAGTTGGTTATTATAAGTTCGCCAAATTTTCTTCTTCCGGAGGTGTCTTTACTTATTGAATAACCAACATTAACTTCTTTAATGTTAAAATCTTTGTACCACTTTCTTACTTCTGGATGATCATTTATTGTTACAAGGAATCTACCTTCAATGTTTTTAAGTGTATTTATTAGTTTAAGATGATCTTCTTTATAAAACTTATCTTTATACTGTGTTACTTCAAAATAAGGGGGATCACAGTAAAAGAAAGTATCTTTACTATCATACTTATCTATTAAAACTTCAAAGGGTAGATTCTCTATATAGCAGTTACTTAATCTGTTTCTTACATCTTCTATAAAAGAAGTGTTAAATATACTTTTTATTGGTCCTTTTACTTTGCTATAGCCAAAACAGTCTCCTTTACTTGCAAAACTGTATTTTATTATGTAAAAAAACCTAACTGCTTTTTGAATATCTGTTAGATATTCTCCTGGTACTTGTTTATATTCTTTAAAGATTTCTCTACTTACTATATCCTTACTGATCCATTCTTTAAATTCTTCAGGATGATATTTAAGTACTCTAAAAAAATTTACTAAGTCTTTGTTTATATCATTATAAACTTCAACTTTAGATTTTTCTTTACCAAACAGTGTCCAGGCTGCTCCGCCGAAAACTTCTGTGAAACATTTATGTTCTGGTATGAGACCTATAATTGTTTTTCTTAATCGGTATTTGCCACCCATCCAGGATAACGGACTTTTTAACATCTTTACCACTCTCCTTTTTATTGAGTGATGAAAGATAACAATCTGAAAGTTATCCTACTTTGTTATTTTTATTTAGATAAAATAAGTTTTTAACTCTTTTTTCAGCTTCTATAAAATTAGCTACATTTACTTTTCCTTTTTTATTTGCATAATTAATAATTGCTTCATTTAATTCTTTAGAATTTTTAAAAACTACAATACTTCTGTTTCTTTTAGGATCTTTATAAGCTTTTTTAATTTGAAAACCAGTTGCGACTAGATAAACTATAACATCCTTATCAGTAATTTCAATATTATCTCCTATAGTCTTTACTTCCAATACTTTCATCCCCTTTCATAAAAATATTATATCGAACATGTGTTCGTTTGTAAAGAGTTTTTATTTTAAAAAATAATTTATGATAATAGTGCGCTGAAAAATAAAGTAAGTGCAACAAAATAAGGATAGAAAATTATATAAAAATTAGAGAAGTTCTTAAATTCACCTTAAGTATTCAAACAATAACTTAGCATATTATTGAATTATATGGTATAATTTTCAATATGAAATGTATGATTTCCAGCTAAATTAAATCTAAAAATTTCTATAGCATAAAATTAGGAGTGGTTTAATGATCAAAAATTTTTATCTTTATTATTATTATTATTACGCTTTTTCTTATAATAATAGTAAAAAATTATCCTGAGACTGGAACATTTAATGATATAATCTTAAATAATTTTAGTAATAAAGAACCTGAGTTTATAGTAGTAGAATATAAAGGTAATAGAAAAGAAATTGTAAATAGACAAAAAATTGAGACTTTACTGTCCTTTTTTAATAATTGTAAACTTATAGAGACGAATGAAATTGAAACAGATAAGAGATTTGATTTACCTATACCTGACTATATACAACTATACTTAGCTCAAAAAAAGGGTTTTCTCAGGATTGACATCTACAATACTAAACAAATTGAAGTAATATAATATTAATAATAAAGAAGGTAATAAAATTTATAATATAAAAAAAACAAGCATAAATTATGAAGGATTATTTGATTACTATAAGAATATTAAGGGAGAGTAATTCATTATACTCTCCCTTAAATTTTAGTATTTATCTAATATTATATACTTTCTTAACCTGGTACCCAACCACCATTTATTTTTCCATCAAAACTACTCAAAATAAATTTCAGATTTTTTATATAACATAATCCTGTGTTAAATATAGTAAATAATTACTATATCTTTACATATGTAAAGATGTTACAATTTTAGAAAAAGGAGGCGTTAACATGAAAAATTTATCAAAGAAAGTATCATTAGTCTTAATTATCTCACTTATTATGTTACTACCATTAACAGGTTTTGCGGTAACTGGAGGGAATAAT
Source organism: Bacillota bacterium (assembly GCA_009711765.1). Classification (GTDB taxonomy): domain Bacteria; phylum Bacillota; class Clostridia; order Tissierellales; family MES13; genus MES13. The sequence continues at coordinate 10,110 of VEND01000133.1, forward strand.
ACTGAAAAACCTACTGAATTAGGTAAGATAGGGAGAGATAAATTAATTAAGATGACATTAAAGGAACATGAGACTTTAAGCTTTGAAGAATTATCTAAACAAGAAGGATCGATAACTTATAATGAATATTATTTACTAAAGAAACTTAAGAAGAAAACTAATAAAGAACTAAAAGAAAAAGGCTATACTGATAAGAAAATAAAAGAAATAAAAGAATTTGATTTTGCTAAGAAAGTAAAAAAATTATCAAAAAAGTCTGTTAAAGAATTAAGTAAAATAGGTTATAATCATGAGAGAATAGAAGCAATAAAATCGGTTGAAAATATTGAAACAAATGAAATATCTGACGTTACACTTGCTACTGTAGGTTCAAATGTCACAATAAATTTAACTGGGAATAATTATGAAAAGACAGGAACATATGGTGATGGAGAAACTAGTATTTATCTTAAAGCAGTTTGGGCTTGGGATTGGTTTCCATCATGCCAGGGAACTGATATAGTCGCTGCAATATGGGGAAAAGATTTTAATTGTGATGTGTCAGAAAGCTTTACTATAGTGACAGAGAAAGACTATCTAGGTAACATTGGACCTACTGATACAGTATATATTGAAGATAAAAAGCCTAATACAGCTGCATATTATCATATAGATATCCCTGATGGAAATGCTTGGTGTTTTGGTACATCCTGGTTTAGACTTTATAATAATGACAGTGGAATTAGTTCTTTTGAGGCTAAAGCAGCATATGGTCATTCTATTATAACAGGAACTCCATCTGTAAGTTTTCCTTCTGCACTAAGTATTAGTTTTAATAAAGATACAATAGAAATGGACTCAGATCCTGAAGAGTTTGTATATTAATAAGATGTAGATAATAACACTGTCTGAATAACTTCAGACAGTGTTATTATTACCAAGAAGGAGGTTGATTATGCGAATATTTATAGAATTGTTAACGTCATTTGTTGCACTGTTAGGTCCAGTAGCTATCTATTTAAATCATATCTATATATTAAAAAAGATAAAAGAAGATAAATCTATCTACATCAATATGTGGGTACAATGTGCACTTCTAATTGTATTTATACATTGTTTTATGCTTAACTTATATTAAAAAAGTCTTATTACTATAATACTTTTAATAGTTTTCATTGTAACTTGAGTAAATAAGATAAACTCATTTATTTTTATTTAATAGGAACTTATAATAAATTAGCTTTACGTTTTATTTTATCTCTTGACGGATGGGTATATCTCATTGTAGTGTGGATATTTGAATGGCCTACCTGAGAAGCAACTTCATGGGTTGACCAATTAACTTCAAGAGCATAGGAACAGAAAAAATGTCTTAAGGTATGGGGAGTAATTTTATCGCTATATTCATTAAAAATACGGTTTATAACAGTTCTATCTACTTTTTTTGATTTACGACTTATAAATAGATATTTACTATCTCTATTAGATTGCTTAGATCTCTCTTTTAAATATTCTTTTATTGCATGTACTGATTTATCATTTATTATAACTAATCTTTGTTTTTTACCTTTTCCATATCTAATAAGAATTTCTCTGGCTGTTAGATCTATATCTTCAAGCTTTATATTTAAAGCTTCAGATATACGCATACCTGAATAGGATAAAAGTGTTACAATAGCATAGTCTCTTAAACTTTTATTTTCTAATATCTTCTGCCTAAAGGCTTCAACATCATTTTTTGTAATAGTTGATGGACTAACATATTCATTTTGAACTTTAACATAATCTTTTTTAGTTATTACTATGTTATCCTGGATTTTATTTTCAATAAGAAAATCATTAAATTTTACTAAGGCTGCTATTTTTGCATTTACCGTTGTGGCTTTGAATTTTTTTACATTAATTAAATAACTAATAAACTCCAGGATATTTTCTCTATAAAGTTTTGTAAATGGCTTATCAAAACTTTCACTAAACCATTTTGAATATCCTTTCACATTTATTAAATAGGAATTAATTGTATTTGTACTTTTCCCTTCATCTCTTAAGTAGACTTTAAAATCATTAAGCACTTTATCACCAACTTAATATTTTTTTAGAATAATTACCTAGTATATGCTATCTGTAAATTATGTTGTATTGAAAAAAGCTATATTTTAATAAATTATGTTGCATTCAACCACTAAATTGTATCATTTCCACCCTTTCAACGCAACATAAATTATATTATGTTGCGTTGGGAGGGTGGAATATAAAAAATAATATAAATAGAGTAGGTCGGAACTAAAGAAAATTCTTTAACTCCGACCTACTCTATATATAATTGTACTCTACTCTTTAAATTTATATTTAAAACATAACATTCATTTTTATGCTTAAATGAAAATATAATAATTTATTCAATTTCCTCTTAATTTTATTCTTTTTTGCATGTAGCAGCTATTTCACTATAAGCCCCTGCATATTTTAACATTAATTTATTTTTAGCACTTTCTGGATAAAATTTTAATTGTTCTATCATTTTAGGTATTTCATCATTCCTATTCTCTATGTGACATAAAATTATTTTAAATTTTATTAGAGTATTATAATTGTTACTAATTTTCATGCTATATTTATTACCAAAACTACTAATGATTCTCTTCATCTCTTTTGTATTATTAAATTTTGCACATATATAATATTTATCCACTGTACCGAATAAACTCTGTGATTCTTTACAAGCTTTATTAATAATTTCTAAAGCTTCCTTTTCATCATTATTAACAAATGCTTCATACTGAGCTTTACATCTTAAATAAAACTCTCTAGCATTTTTATGTTTATTTTTTCTAAGTACTTCAATTAAACCCTTTAAAATTTCATTTCGCTCTGAAGAATGAGGTTGTTTTATTAAACAATTAAAATATGCATGTACGTGATATGGATTTTTTTTATTATCTCTTTCATAATTTTCTTTTGATAAAGTAAATGCTTTATCATATTCTTCTGTATTTATATAAACTTGAACCAAATCTCTTTGTGCTCGTGCAAAACGTTTTCTCTTAGATAGTGCCTTTTCATATCTCTGTATTGCTTTATTAGGTCTCCCTGTTTGTCTATAATAAAATCCAAATAGAAAATCATGTTCTGCTCCATTAATTTCTTTAACTTCTTTCTTGAATCTCTCATCTTTATTTCTTGCTAGAGACATGCATAAATAATATCTAATTTCATTTTCTATATACTTATCAAGGCAATTATCTGACTGTAATATTCTATCTGCTAAATTTATAACATCATCATATTTTTTATACACATCATATAACTCCTTCATTGATTGCAAATAATGAGATGGTATTAATAATTTTTCTATCTCCTCAATTCGATTATCTATTATCGCCTTTTTTATTGAATATTGATATTTTGAAATATCTCCTAAATAATCATCTTCTGAATAGTTTTCTATAAATTCATTTAGATCGTTTAATAATTTTTGCTTGTATTCTTTAGGAATACTGAGTCCCATTCTTATCAGATAATCATGAATCACATCATTTAACCTAATATATTCTTTATTAACTCCTAAAGTTTCACAAATACCTCGAGCTAAAAGATCCTCTAGAATATCATTATTTTCTTCGTAAGTCCCAACTATGTTAAAATATGTATTTATACCTATAGTTCCATAGTGAGTTAATAACGCTAAAATCCCCATAATTTTTCCATTAGATTCATACTTATTAATTAAATCAACTACCCTTTCTGTATTAAATTCAACTATTAAATTTGTACTGTATTTAGCTCTAGTTAAGCCTAAATCTTTAATTAGCCATACTGCATAATAAGCTTGCATAGGATATCCACTAAGTATTGATGTAAAATCTCTTATATCCTCCTTTGGAATATTCAAGTCTTCATATTCTAAATAGCGATAAAACAACCTTTTTCTTTCATTTTGGTTGAGTTCAGGGATATGAGTAAACATTATATTATCATATGAATATGTAAATGATTCATGTATTCTAAATTTAGCTGCAATAGCTAATACTATATAATCTGTGTTTTTAAGTCTATCATTTAAATTGTTAAACCAATCTACCATTTGTCTATTAGGATTTATTATACAGCCTTTATCATTAATAAATATTCTTTCATTCTCCTCACGTAATTGGTTTAATTGTTCTTCTAACATTTTTATTTTTTCATCTATTGTACACTTTAACAAACCACTTCTTTCTACTTTTTCAGTCATACCCAAATCATCAATTTTTAGAATAAAATCTTCAATGCTTTCATGTGAATTTAATTCAATTATAGGCAATCTATAACTACTCATTATCGAATCTGTTTTAACAAGTGAATGGTACATAACTTTTTTTCGACCTATTTGTTGTAAACCAGATGCAATGATAGCAAATGGTACATTTCTTTCAAAATCATTTATCCTCATTTCAAATTCTTCAATTATTTTATTTCTTCCTACAAAAATATTGTCACGTTCTTTATGTTTTGGATGTTGCATATAACTTAATTCTCTTAATCGTTGCATAATAAGAGAAGCCGCTTTATTCGAACTGATAACCAATTTAAGATTGTTTTCTCTTAGCCACTCTGGAATTCTATTATCATTATATTTTATCCTAGAGTCAATAATTATTGGGTATATTCTTTTCAATTTAGCGTCTTCTTTCAATAAAGTATTTGCTCTAAATAATTCTTCCTGCACCCACTTAGAATTAATAGAGTTTTCAGATATAAACACAACAAATAAATCACTTGCATCTAATCCTCTGTCAATCTCTTCTATTGATTTCAAACCTTTTTCAAACGAAAATTCATCATATACAACTCTATCCTTACCAATTTTTTTTGCAACTTTTTCTACATAATGTTCTTTATCTTTACTGCTATGTGATAAAAATGCTTTCATTTATATTATCATCCTTTCAACATTGAATTTTGCATAAACTCTTGAAATTCATAACATTCTATTTCCTAATATTAATTTTCATATTATTCTTATGTATAAAAGAAATTTACTTTGATTAATAGATCTTTAGCATAGACTATTAAAATATACATAATATTTCATCTCACCATACACGCCAAGGAATATTATACCATATAATATCATATTTTCACAGAAATAAACAAACTTTTACTCTTATATATTAACACTCTATTTAACGTTGTTAATATAAGGAACCATATAAAAAATAATTAAGAAGATTTTTAGTATGTAGTTTTTATTATGTGTTTATCTATTATGATAACATTACATATGATGATTACAATCTAACAACATCCATTACTTTTATTAAAAAGTATACGCTTGAACTTATTAGAATTATGTTTTCTATAAAACCGCCAGTTTTTATACCTGCAGGTAATTTTATATTTTTCTCCCAAGGATATAATAGTTCTATTCCACCCGTTGTTATAAAATCAGCTATAAGATGACTTGCATATCCAATTACAAAACCTATATACGCTCCTGAAAGATTGTAATTCTTAAGTCCAGTATAGACTGCTGTTGAATAAAATAAAAGACCAAAAATGCTATGTGTAAATCCTCTATGATGTGATAGAGCAGTTATTATTAAAGCTATGGCCATTAGTCTTAGAAAGTTTTTATTTGAAGTAGAATCTAAATATATAAGCCCTAACCCCATGATCAAATAGATTATCATTTTAAACATTTTGTTTTTTATGGGAAGTATCTTTTGATTTAACATTGATTTTGGATGGTCTGCATCAGGAACCAATGATCCAAAAGCTGAAGAACATATTAAAATTAGCCCCACTTCCAAATTATATTCAGCTGCAACTGTAGCTCCTGCCGCACTGCCGATCATTAAATGTGTTTTTCCTTTCACATTAACCCAATCCTTTCTATGATTTTAATGTCTTTAATACATATGAAAACTGACCTTTCAGATTGTTTTTTAAGACATCTTTAAAAGGGGTGCTATACTATAGCACCCCTTTAACAATACAATCATTTAACTTTAATTCTTTGATTTTTTTAATATTTTTGTTATACCTTTCTATTCTTTTTATTGATTTGAATTATGTAATAGAATTACTCTTTATTGAATTAATCTTTTCTATACTTTGCATAAGTTTTTCATTTTTAGTGTTATTATTAGCTATTAAATTATTAGCTATTTCTTTAAACTCATTATGAACTTTTAAGAATTCTTCTACTAAATTCTTATCAAACTGTGTTCCTTTACCTTTTTTAATGATTTCCACACATTTTTTATGAGGTAGTGGTTCTTTATACGGTCGTTTACTTGATAATGCATCGTATACATCACATATAGATGTCACTTTTGCAGCGAATGGTATTTCATCACCTTTTAATCCTTTTGGATAACCCTTTCCATCTGGTCTTTCATGATGATAATAAACTAAATCTTTTATTACTTGTACTCTATTTAATAGCTCTTCTTCAGTATTAATTACTGATTTTTTTATTAATTCTATTATTTCACCACCTATAACGGTATGTTCTTTCATAATTTCATACTCTTGGGATGTTAACTTATCAGGTTTTAATAACACTTCATCAGGTATACCCACTTTCCCTATATCATGAAAAGACATGCCCAAAATTATATCTTCTTTATCATCTGCAGGCATATTAATATCTTTTAATAATACTTTTGCATAAGCTGTCATTCTTTCTAAATGGTTACCTGTAGTTTCAGGGTCTTTAGTTTCAGATAAGTTTAAAATAGCTCGAAAAGTACTTTCCTGAAATTTATACAACTGATCAGATTTTTTTGTAAGCAAATTATTACGTCTTCGCATTAGATCTACTGAAATTTTAATAATTACTCCTATAGAAATAAATATTAAAGAACGGAATATCCATGGGAAATATCCTTGTGATATTTGTTTTTCAATATTTAAAGGCATTAACCAATAGGACACCAGTACTGATGACATTATTGATGTAAACAACGTATTAAACCAATTACCACATAATGCAGCAAAAGCTATAACAATATAGAATAGATGTGGAAAAGGATAAGTAGTACCACCAGTAAAATATATGATTCTATAAAATATAAGATTTAACAACAAAGAAAAAAGGAATACTTTAATTTGTTTTTTTGATTCTTTATTTTTCATCTCTCATCTCCTATTTTTTATTAATATAACTATCTACATATCATATAGTAAATCAATCACTATACTTCACTCCCTTCAACAGTTTTAGTTAACATTAACTATATATTCTTCTTTAGTATAAGGTGGAAACATACATCTATGTGACAAATTATATCATATTTTCACAAAATTCTTAATTTTATAATTGTTATTGAAATATTGACGCTTATAATAAGATTAAATATTATTTAGAGTTTCCCCAAAATACAAATTTAAAATCGTCAAAGCACGGTTAAACAAAGGCTTTATGCATTATTAACTGTTGTGATTGCTTGATTTTATACAAGGGCTTAGGCATGAAATTTTCTATACCAGACATTGCTTTTTTTAATATTGTATAAATACCATCAACTA
>VEND01000138.1 GCA_009711765.1 Bacillota bacterium
ATAAGCATAAAAACTAGAAAGGCCATGGAAAATACCTTTAAAAAATATTTCATTCATTACACCTCTTTCATTTTTTAAAATGAAAAGCTTGTCCTTTTAATCAATCGGTAGAATCTATATTACTTTTATTCATTATCCTCTACTTATTAATATTATAAATATATTTAGGTTAATCATACCACTAAAGTATTTATTTGTAAATATAATGACATGATTTTACATTAATAAATGCAAATACTCCTAATTACTAAATATGAAAATATACAAAATAATTAAGAAGTACTTCATTTCCCCATTTAATTAAAAATGAAGCACTTAGTTTCTTAAATTAAAGTCATAATATTATCCTTATTATTTATCCCTTTTAAAAACATCTGAAACCTCTTTCTTTTCAATAACATCCTCTATCTTTTTAACTCCTAATGTCTTAAGTATTTTCATTACATTAGCATTATCAAAGGGAGTCATTATAAGGGAATCTTCTCCAAATTCATTTACTATATTAGTAGCTTTAACTTTGTCTATATTAGTCCTAGGTCCACCTACACATCCTCCTTCACAGCCCATTCCTTCAATGAAATTAGAATCAATATCTTTACCCATAGATAAATCATCTAATATCTTTTTACAATCCTTAACTCCATCTACCTTTTTAGACTTAAACTTAATTAATCTTCTAGGGGATATTCTATTCACTACTGTTTTAACAGAAAAACTTACTCCTCCTGTCCTAGCATATACCCTTCCAGCAAAGGATGCCTGATCTTTATCATCTGGTGGTAATTCAGAAAGTTTTATATTTAAAGCGTGAAATATCTTATCTAATTCTCTATATGTTAATACAAAATCTATATCATTTCTATTAGAACTTTTAGCCTCAGCCTTTTTTGCAACACAGGGGCCTATAAAAACCACTTTACTATCTGGATAAAATTCCTTTAATATCCTTCCTGATGCTATCATCGGAGAAATAGAAGGTGACATATGGTTAAATAATTTAGGATAATTTTTCTCAGTTAAATTTAACCATACAGGACAACAACAACTTGTAAGAAAAAAGTCATTTTCACTTGTTACAAGTTCATTAAACTCAAAGGCCTCTTTTATTGTTAGAATATCAGCAAATAAAGATACCTCTATCATATCCTCAAAACCCATTAATTTAAGAGCTGTCCTTAACTGACCCATAGTAACATCTTCCCCAAATTGTCCTACTATAGACGGTGCTACAGTAGCATATACACTTTGTTTTTTATCCTTTAACATATTAATAATAGGCAAAAATTCTATTTTATCTTCTATAGCTCCAAAGGAACAATCAACTATGCATTTCCCACAATTTAAACAATTATCTTTAACTATTACAGGACCTTTCCCCCTTCTATATATATGGGCTTCATATTTACATGAATTTAAACACTCATTTTCATCTGTTTTTTCATCACAGTATTCACATGGTCCTTCTATTTTAGTTACTATTTCACCTTTAAACCTATCCATATCACTAATATCACTTAATTCGGTTGAAAATTCAGTATCTTTATTAGGATCAAGCCCCATAGCTACTCTCAAATGATTATTTATAAAAGGCATATCCTCTTTATCAAAATTATATTTCTTTTTAAAATCATTAGCTATTTTTTTAAGTTCTTCATAGCTTAGTTCATTATTCCATCCCTTTTTTACTAACCTTTCAAATAAGTCCATCCTTTTATCTTCAAAATTATAAAATTGATTTTTCATATTATCACCTTTACTTTTATTTATATTTATCTTTTCCATTAAATAAATATATATAAGTAAAAAAACATAACCCTTAGGTTATGCTTTAAACATATACTCTACTTCTTTTTTTAATTCTTTAAATAATGATATATTACTATTTAAATTCTTATCAGTACAAATGCTTTCTACTATTGATGTATAATACCACTTTTGTTTTTCTTTTCCTCTTTTAAAATTATCCCAAACTTTTTTTCCTGAATTTTTATAATCCTCTTTTATTGTTTTTATATTATGTAATTTATCAGCACAAGATACAACCTGTATCTCAAAGGGAGCAGTTTTTAAATATTTAATAGTATGTTTTTTTCTATCTTCCCAGGGAAGAGATTTATCCGGTTCTGAACACCCTTTAACAATACTAGCAACCCTTTTATTAAAATTTTTTTCTATATATTCAAGGGTAATATTAGTATCCTCCACAGTATCATGTAAAATACCCGAAGCTACTATTTCTATATCTAATCCTTCTTTTAAAAGCATCATTCCTACTGTATAGGGATGTATTATATATGGTATGTCTCTTCCTTTTCTCATTTGTCCGTTATGAGCTTTTGTTGCTTCTAAAATTGCTAACTCTAACATATTATTCCCCCTTAAATAAGTTTCTTTTTCTCACTTACAAAGTAAAGAAATATAGATTCAAATATTTCTGCAGTAAGCATACCTATAATACCAATTATAGCTGGATTACTTGGGTTTATAAAAGTGACTAAAAAAACTGTGATAGATAAAGCAATTAAATTAACTATCTTTCCTTGACTAATATATATAGTTTTATGATTCTTCATTAATATACCCCAATAGAATTGTCTTATAACAACAACTAAAGGAAGTAGTGTCATTATTTTTAAAACATCCTTTGACATAACTTGTATATTTTTAGTTATCCCCATTAAATCTATTAATATAAAATTACCCACCGATGTAAAAGCAATTACTCCGATAATAAATGATAAGGTAACACTAACGTATATAGCAAATTTCTTAACACTTTTTTTACTTAAAGGGTTAAATTCATCTATAAAATTTAATGAAACTTGATGAAACATAAATAAAGGACTTAAAACTATTACTCCTAATCCCCAGGCAACAGCATATGCTGATATAGCAATCTCAGGGCTTTGTGTTCTAGCTAATCCTCCATTTATTATTGGTTTAGCCATTGCTTTTATAGTTGATGTTATTATTAAAGGCCAGAAAAAACTAAATATAAATCTATAACTAAGTTTATTAACTTCTATATTTTTTTTATATTTTATTTTTTCTAACTCCCTAGGTATATCTCTTATCGGTATTTTTACACCTATAAACATTATGATACCTTCTATAGTTATTGCTCCTAAAAACATTGCACCAGACAAAATATCTCCAGGGATAAAGCTTAATTTATCAATAAATAAAAGAATACTACCTACAAATATAACCCTAACAATTGTAGCTAAAGTAACTAGGGGGGTTAATCTAAATTTAATAGCTATTCCTTGCATGAAATTTCTCAATGTTACAGCCATAGGGAAAAGCACTAATACTTTAAATATAGTTATTGCCTTTTGTAAAACTTCTCCCTTTAGTCCCATAATATTTTTAAATATTAATCTTGATAAATCGGTAAAGGCTATTATTGAAAATATAAAAATAACAATAGAAACCATAATCATACTAAACTTTCTTACCTGATAATAACTAAGTCTATCCTTAACAAGGGCAGTTACAGTTTGTCTTACCATGGCCACTGGATTTTGAATGACTTGCATCAAACTTTTTGCCACAGCAAAAGCTGATATTAATATCTCTTGGGATGGTAATCTTGCTAATATTGCATTAAATAATGAATGCGTTGTACCTATTAAAACAAAAGTCATCCCTAGCGGTATAAAAAAAGAGGCTTGCTTTTTTATTGGAATTTCTTTTTTTATATCATCACTGTTATCTATGGCTAAATTACTAATAAATATCATCTCCTAAAACCTAATCAATAACAGTGTATTACAATTAGCATATTCAAGCAATCAGTATTTTACTACTAAATTTATGTTTAAATTTACTTAGGTCTAAAAAACTTTCGATTCCCTAAGTATTTAGTGATGTTCTTTAATTTAGAACAAAAACTTTAAAAAAGGATGGAAACCATCCTTTTTAATCTATCCAACATGTTCACCTTGTACTCTCCAGTAGGGAGTTATAGCATAATAGGTATGGATATCTGTATGCCACTTTAAATCCTGAAAATCTGGCCACTCCCCTTTATTAAAACTAGGAGCTTTTTTAAGTTTATCTTTCTCTACTTTTAATTCGAATGCATTTTCAATAGGATTAAACTCAAAACACTGCCAAGGTATAATATGAAGTTTCTCATTTAAGATATCTTCAATAGAAACTACTGCATATGCTAAAACACCATGATTATAATCTACAATTATATCTTCTATTTCACCTATCTCTACTAAATCTTTGTTTATAACCTTGATGTCTTTAATATCCTTACTTCTAATTAAAGCCATAGGTTTTTCTGATTTCAAACATATCCTCCCTTCACATTTGTAATTCTTAATTAATTTTATATGAATATAATATATAAACAAATCTCTCTTATTATTTATATATCCCAAATAAAGGATTTAAAACATTTTTATGGTAGCACTTTCATTTTTTCGCTTATTAGATATAATTAATATATAACTAATTTAAAGTGAGGTGAGCTATGAAAAAATATAAGATTTCTAATATAATTAAAATATTAATAAAAAAATTCAAAGAAGACGAAGTTACAGCTTTAGGGGCACAAATGACGTTTTATTTAATATTATCATTTTTCCCTTTTTTAATTTTTCTAATAACTCTTTTAAGTTATACTCCTATAGCTAGTAATGAGGTAGTATCAAATCTATCTAATTTATTACCTAATAGCACTTATAATATGATTAATAGTATTATTCAAGAAGTTATAACTACTAGAAGTACAGCCTTATTATCAATAGGTATGATTGCTACTTTATGGACAGCTTCAAGTGGAGTAGCAGCATTAATAAAGGGAATAAATAAAGCCTACAATCAAAAAGAAAATAGAGGTTTTTTAAAATTACGCTCCTATGCATTAGTTTTTACTTTAGCTTTAACTTTAGTTATTTTACTTGCCTTTATCATGTTAATATTTGGTGAGTTTATAGGTCATTATATATTTGGTCTAATTGGCCTTACTGGTTTATTTGAATCTATTTGGGATCTTATAAGATTTATTATACCCATTGTTGTAATACTTTTTATTTTTATTTTCTTTTATGTATATGCACCGAATAAACCTCTATCATTTAGTGAAGTTTTACCAGGTGCTATATTCACCACAGTTGGATGGTTAATAATTTCTTTAAGCTTTTCATTTTATGTAAATAACTTTGGTAGGTTTGCAAAAATGTATGGAAGTATAGGGGGAATTATCGCACTTTTAGTATGGCTTTATATAAGTAGTTTAGTTATATTAATCGGTGGAGAACTTAATGCAGTATTATCTAATAAAATAAATACATATAACATTTAAAACAGCTTTTAGCTGTTTTTTATTTTTATCTAATTTAACATTTAACTACTATAAAGAATAATATATCATGTAGTGATATTTATCTCATACATCCTTAAAGGAGGGTTATGATGAATGGATTATATATTAAGAAACGTTTCAAAAAGACTCGGAGGAAGTGATTTTAATAAACTTAATAATAATTTTAAATTTAGTAAAATTAAAAAGTTGAAAAAAGAAATAGTAAATAAATACCCTGATATACCTCTTATAGACTTAGGTATAGGAGAGCCAGACCTCCCTGCTGATATGAAAGTTATTAATACGTTAAAAGATGAAGCTTATAAACCTGAGAATAGATTGTACTCTGACAATGGTATATATGAATTTAAATTAGCTGCCTGTAACTATCTAAAAAATATCTTTAATGTAGATATTGACCCTGATACAGAAATATTACATGGTCTCGGAGCAAAATCTATATTATCTTTACTACCATATTGTTTTATTAATCCAGGTGATATAACTATAACTACAATTCCAGGCTATCCTGTATTAGCTACCCATACAAAATATTTAGATGGTAAAGTTTATAACCTTAAATTAACCAAAGAAAATAATTTTTTCCCTGATTTAGATTCTATACCTAAAAATATATTAAAAAATGCAAAACTCATATATATAAACTATCCAAATAATCCTACAGGACAAATAGCTAATAAAGACTTTTATAAAAGGTTAATTGATTTTGCATATAAAAATAATTTAATTGTTATATCCGATTCAGTATATGCTAACATTGTATATGATACATCCCCTTTAAGTTTTCTTTCTATAGATGGTGCTAAAGATATAGGGGTTGAAATACATTCACTTTCTAAAGCATTTAATATGACCGGTTGGCGACTAGCCTTTATAGCTGGTAATAAAGATATTATAAAACTTTATAGCATTATAAAATCTAACAGCGACTCAGGTCAATTTAGAGCTATACAAAAGGCAGGAATATCTGCCCTTAATAATCCTGATATTGTAAAAAACAATATAAAAAGATACTCAAAAAGATTTGAGTTATTAATTAATGCTTTAAAGGAAGTTGGGTTTTCTTTAGAAAAACCAAAGGGCACATACTTTTGTTATACTAAAATTCCAAAGGGTACAAAATCAGGTATAGTATTTAAAAACGCAGAGGAAGTTTCTGATTTTCTTCTTAAAAAAGCTTTAATTTCCACAGTTCCTTGGGATGATGCAGGTTCTTATTTAAGATTTTCAGTTACCTTTATTGCAAAGGATTATAAAAAAGAAAAAGAAATAATTAATACATTAAAGGAGAGATTAAAAAAATTAGAATTATTATTTTAAGCGACTAATAAGTATTAGTCGCTTACTCTATTTCTTCATTTAATAAAACCATATGTATATGATCTTCCCATACACCGTTTATTTTTAAATATTTTCTAGATATACCTTCATTAACAAATCTAAGTTTTTCACAAACCCTAATAGAAGCCTTATTTCTTGGTAATATATTAGCTTCTATTCTGTGAAGTTTATATTTATTAAACATAATATCTATTCCCATTTTTATAGCCTCTGTGATATATCCTTTATTTAACTCATCTTTATCTAACTTATATCCTAAAAAACAAGATAAAAAAGCGCCCCTTACTATATTATTAAATCCTATACATCCTATTGTTTTTTCTTCCCCTTTTTTAAATATCCAAAGCCTAAGGGAATTTTTATTATATATAGAATCTAACTCTCTTTTAAGTAATTTATATTGATAATCTAAAGTGAAAAATAATTTACTTCTCTTTGGCTCCCATTCTTTTAAAAAATCCTTATTTCTTAAGTAATAATCAAGTACAATATCATTATAGGATTCATCTAAAACTTTTAATAATAATCTATCGGTTTCATAAACTGTTTTCATAAAAACCTCCTCAAAATAATTAATTAAATTATATCATATTAAAAAGCCTACTGTTAAAGTAGGCTTTAAGTTTATTTCTCTTCTATCCCTTTGTTAGTTAGTTTAACTGTTAATTCTTTTTTCTCTTTACCATTTCTTACTATAGTTATTTTTGCCCTTTCATTAACCTTACTATTACTTATTAACTCAGATAACTGTTCCATGCTAACAATTTTTTCATCATTAAATCCTATTATTACATCACCTTTCTTGATACCTGCTATATCTGCTGCTCCATTTTCTAATACATCTAAGACTACTACTCCTATTGGTATTTCATATAATTCAGATGTATTTTTGTCTACATCCCTTCCTAATATACCTAAATATGGTCTTGTAATATAACCTTTTTTAAGAAGTTCACTAACTATAGGCTTTGCTTCGTTTATAGGTATTGAAAAACCCATACCTTCCACTTTTGTACTAGAAATTTTAATTGTATTAATACCAATTAGTTTTCCTTCACTATTAACTAATGCTCCTCCGCTATTGCCTGGATTAATTGCTGCGTCTGTCTGTATTAATTTCATGTTTTTATTTGTAAGTCTTATTTCTCTGTCAACAGCACTTATAACACCCACAGTAACTGTATTATTATAACCTAGAGGGTTACCTATAGCTATTGCTGGCTCCCCTGCTTTTAAACTATCTGAATCACCAAATTCTATAGCTTTTATTTTATCAAAAGCCTTTTTATCTACATCACTTTTATCTATTTTTACAACTGCTAAATCAGTTTTATTATCTTTACCTGCAACTGTTGCTGGCACTTTAACATTATCAGATAAAGTAACAACTAATTCCTCTGCATTATTAACAACATGGCTATTAGTTAATATCATAATGGAATCATTACTTATATCAAAAATTACCCCTGAACCTTGACCTTGTTTAGTATATTCCCTTTCAAACCAATCACTTACCTTTACTTTACTAGTAATAGCAACTACAGAAGGTCCTACTTTATCAACTATATCTACTATCGATAAATCGTTAGATTCATTTGAAATATTAGTTAATGATGTATTATTTGCCTTTTTTATCTCTTCATTTTCAGCTACCTTTTCCTTTGGTTCATCAATTATATATTTGATTGCTCCATAACCTGCTCCTAAAGAAGCTCCTCCCACAAGGGATATAATAAGTACAAGTATAACTATATTTTTAAATGTAAATTTATTTTTACTTTCTGTTTTTATATACCTCCCTTTATCATAATAAGTATTAGTTATATTATCTTTATCCATATTTACACCTCCGAATTTATTTCTATCTTTCTTACTAACTATATTAACAACATAATGTGTCTTAAATATGAATAAATTGTGAACAAAAAAAGTTTATACAGGGTTTCTGCTTGAAACTTAATAAAAAAATATTGAAAACCCAGCAATAAATGCTGGGTTTATAGCTAAAATTTTATTTTAGTATTTAACAGTTAACTTATTATCATAATCAACAGTTAAATCCATATCACTTGTTATTTCACCTTCTATTATTAATCTTCCAACTAAGGTTTCTATATTTCTTTGTATAAACCTTTTAAGTGGCCTTGCCCCAAAGGATGGCTCATATCCGTTTTCAAGGATATATTCCTTAGCATTATCTGTTAATTTAATAGTAATATTTTTATCAGATAATCGTTTTTCTAAATCTTTAACTAAAAGATCTATAATTTTAAACAGCTCTTTATGGGTTAATGTTTTATAAAGTACTATTTCATCAACTCTATTTAAAAACTCCGGTCTAAAATTCATATTAAGCCTTTTCATTACCTTTTCCCTTGTTTCATTAGGTATATTACCATCATCAGTAATTTCTTTAAGTAAATATTCAGAACCAATATTTGAAGTCATTATTATTATGGTATTTTTAAAATCAACTGTTCTACCTTGGGAATCTGTAATTCTACCATCGTCTAATACCTGTAATAATACATTAAAAACTTCTCTATGGGCTTTTTCTATCTCATCTAATAATACTACAGAATATGGTTTTCTTCTAACAGCTTCTGTTAACTGTCCACCTTCTTCATATCCTACATATCCAGGTGGAGCACCTATTAATCTTGATACTGAATGTTTTTCCATATACTCACTCATATCAATTCTAATCATATTTTCCTCTGTATCAAATAGACTTTCAGTTAATGTTTTAGCAAGCTCAGTCTTACCTACACCAGTAGGACCTAAGAATATAAATGAACCTATCGGTCTTTTAGGATCCTTTATTCCTGATCTTGATCTTATTATAGCATCACTTACCTTTTTAACAGCCTCATTTTGGCCTATAACCCTTTCATGTAATATATCATCTAATTTAAGTAGCTTTTCTTTTTCACTTTCTACAAGTTTTGATAATGGAATGTTAGTCCATTTTGAAATTATCTTAGCTATTTCTTCCTCTGTTATTGATTCTCTTAATAATGCTTCTGATTCTTGTCTTCCTTTAAGTTTTTCTTCTTCCTTTTCTATTTCTTTTTTTATTTCAGGTAACTTTCCATATCTTAATTCTGCTACCTTATCTAAATCATAATTTCTTTCAGCTTCTTCTATTTTATGATTAATACTATCTAATTCTTCCCTTAACTTTTGAACCTTTGTAATTCCCTCTTTTTCATTTTCCCATTTAGCCTTCATTTCTTGAAATTCGTCCCTTAAGTTAGCTAATGTACTTTGTACTTCATTAAGTCTTTCTTGACTATATCTATCCTTTTCTTTTTTAAGTGCTGCCTCTTCTATTTCAAGTTTCATAATCTCTCTAGATATTTGGTCTAACTCAGTAGGCATAGAGTCCATCTCAGTTCTTATTAAAGCACATGCCTCATCTATTAAATCAATTGCCTTATCTGGTAAAAATCTATCTGATATATATCTATTAGATAGTTTAGCAGCTGAAATTAATGCTGAATCATGAATTTTTACACCATGAAAGATTTCATATCTTTCCTTAAGTCCCCTTAATATACTAATAGTATCCTTTATTGAGGGTTCATCTACCATTATAGGCTGAAATCTTCTTTCTAAGGCTGCATCCTTTTCTATATATCTTCTATATTCTTTTAGGGTTGTTGCTCCTATACAATGTAATTCTCCCCGGGCTAATAAGGGTTTTAACATATTTCCAGCATCCATAGCTCCTTCTGTTTTCCCTGCACCTACTATCATATGGAGTTCATCAATGAAAAGAATTATTTTACCTTCACTATTTTTAATTTCATTTAATACAGCTTTTAATCTTTCTTCAAATTCACCTCTAAATTTAGCTCCTGCGACTAAAGCTCCTAAATCAAGGGAAAATATTTTTTTATCCTTTAAACTAGAAGGGACATCTCCCCTTAATATCCTATGGGCTAATCCTTCAGCAATCGCTGTTTTACCCACACCAGGTTCACCTATTAAAACAGGGTTATTTTTAGTTTTTCTAGAAAGTATTCTTATAACATGTCTTATTTCATCATCCCTTCCTATTACAGGGTCTAACTTGTTCTCTTTAGCTTCTTTTACTAAATCATGTCCATACTTTTCTAATACATCATAGGACGATTCAGGATTATCAGTCGTTACTCTTTGATTTCCTCTTATCTTAACTAAATTATTTAAAAACTCTTTTCTTTTAAGTCCATATTTATTTAAAAGCTTTTTTAATTCTCCCTTTGAAGTTTCTATTATTCCTATTATAATATGTTCTACAGAAACATATTCATCCTTCATATTTTCAGCTTCTTTTTTTGCTTTTATTAATGCTTGATTCGTATTTTGACTAATATATAATTGATTAAACTCTCTACTAGAACTAGAAACTTTAGGCTTTTTATTAATTAAATCTACTAAATCCTTATCTAATTTTTCATAATCTTTATCCATTTTCATTAAAATTCTAGGAAATAAACCCTCTTTTTGACGTATTAAAGCTAATAGTATATGCTCATTATAAATTTCAGGGTTTCCATACTCATTACCTATATTTTGACACTCATGTAAAGCTTCTAAAGACTTTTGTGTGAATTTGTTTAAATCCATAATATGCCTCCTTTTAAGTTTCTAATGTAAATGTAAAAATAACTCCTAAATTCTTATTACTAGTAACTTTTATATCCTCATCATGGGCCTTTATAATTTCTTTTACAATTGCAAGTCCTAAACCAGACCCATGTTTATCCTTTCCCCTTGAAACATCAAGTTTATTAAACCTATTAAAGATATGCTTAAGTTCCTTTTTTGGTATTTCTCCGAAAGTATTTCTAATGCTTACATTTATTTTTTTATTTTTATACTCTGTTTTTATTTCAATATCACCTTTACAATCAACAAATTTTATAGCATTATCTAATAAATTATATATAGCTCTTTTTATATGGTTTATATCCCCTAAAGCTTTAGTTTTTTCTTTCATAAAATTAACAATAATATTTATATCTTTATCATAAATTCTATCTTCAAATTTATCTAACTCATTTATAAGAACCTCATTTATATTAAATCTCTCTTTTTTTAAGTCTAATTCTCCACTTTGCATCTTTGATAAATCTAATATGTCATTTGTTAAATTAGTAAGTCTTTTACTTTCATCCCTTACTATTATTAAGTATTTATCTTGTTTATCATCATCTATAGTTCCATCTAAAATTGCATTAACATAACCATTTATAGATGTTAGGGGTGATCTTAAATCATGGGATAAATTTGATATAAATTTCCTTCTAAGTTCCTCTAGTTTATTTAAATCCTTCGCCATATCATTAAAACCTTTAGCAAGTTCTCCTAGTTCATCTTTTCTATTAACCTTTAATCTTTTTTCAAAGTTACCCTGAGAAATAAGTTTAACTCCCTCATTTAAATCCTTTATTTGATTTGTAATATTTTTAGACATAAGAAATACTAAAATTACAGCTATTAATGTAGATATTAAAAGTGCTATTATAATAATCATTAAAATGTCACTAACCGTTTGATTTATTTCAGGTATCGATGAATGCATAAATAGGGCGAACACAACTTCATTATTAAGTTTTATAGGATACCCTATGGTTAAAACAGGTTCATCGAAAAATTTATTAAAATAACCCTGTCTTTTTAGTATTTCACCATTAAATACTTTATTTATCTCTCTATATTTTAGATTTTCATCTAAAATAGATATATCTTCTATTCTAGAATTTACATATATCTCTCCGTCTCTATTTATTAACCATATCTTTGCATTTAAATACCTATTTAAAGCCTCCATTTCAAAATTAATTCTATCTGTATCTATTACTCCTGTTTTATAGGCTTTTTTATATTCCCTTTCTATTTTTTTAGCTTGTTTTATTAAAGTCTCTTCTTTCTTTTCTATAAAATAATTTTCAACAGTTTCAGACATACCAAAGGCTATTAAAATAAATCCAACTAAAATAATAGATATATATATTACTAATAACTTACTAAATAATGATTTCAATATTTTACCCTCCATTAATTTAGATTAAACTTATATCCTACACCCCAGACAGTCTTTATTTCCCACTTATCCTCTTTATTAAATCTTTTTCTTAATCTTTTAATATGTACATCTATAGTTCTATTTTCTCCTATATAATCATAACCCCATATTTGATCTAGTAGTTGTTCCCTAGTAAATACCCTATTTATATTAGATGCTAGATAATATAATAATTCTAGTTCCTTTGGAGGTATTTCCATTTTTTCACCATGATATGTAACACTATATTCTGATAAGTTTATAGACAAATTAGGTAAAACAATCTCTTTTTTATTAGGTGATTTATTATTATATCTTCTTAATACAGCTTTAACCCTTGCTAGTAATTCCTTCGCTTCAAAGGGCTTTACTATATAATCATCAGCTCCTAATTCTAAACCTAAAACCTTATCAAAGGTTTCTCCCTTTGCAGTTACCATTATAATAGGCACATCACTTTTCTTTCTGATCTCTGTACACATATCATAACCATCTATTTTAGGAAGCATAATATCTAATATTACCAAATCCGGAGTGAAATTACTAAAGTCTTCTAAAGCATCTACCCCGCTAAGATATTCCTTTGTTTGATATCCTTCCCTTTCTAAATATAAAGAAATCAATTCAGCTATATTTTTATCATCATCTATAACCATAACTTTTATATCTCTGTCCATAAAACCCCTCCTGCTTACTATTAATTTTATACCCTAAAATTAGGATATTATTTCTATTTTTTTATTATTTTATCACTAAATCATCTAAATATTAAGGTCTTGCTTCTTTGTGTTTTTTATAATAGACTATAATTAAAAATTAATCTGGGGTGATAAAATGGATATATGTATATTTAAAGGACTTAAACATATTGAAGATGCACATAAAGTTAGAACTTTAGTTTTCATTAAAGAACAAAAGGTTTCAAAGGAAGTAGAAATGGATGGTTTAGATAAAGATTCATATCATGTTATTGTATACGAAAATAACCTACCTATAGCAACTGGTAGACTACTTAAAAAGGATAATATATACTCAATAGGAAGAGTAGCTGTAATTAAAGATTATAGACATAAAAACTACGGTAAAATAGTTATGGATGAACTTATAAAAAAAGCTAAAGATTTAGGGGTTAAAGAAGTTTTTATACACTCTCAACTTCATGCTAAGAAATTTTATGAAAAGTTAGGATTTAAACCCTTTGGAAAAGTTTATAAAGAAGCAAATATAAAACATATATCTATGAAGAAAAAAATTAAGTAGCCATTTTGCTACTTAATTTTTTTAAAAACTTTCTATTAAACCTTTAGGTAATCCCCAAAAGTGAGCTGTATCTTTTAATAATTTTTTATCCTCAGTTTTATCTGATTTTAGTTCATTTGTTTTAAGGTTAATTCCATAAAATTTAAGGTCTTTATCTAAAATATCATATGTTGCTTTATCCTTAGTTTCTCCATGGGACATCTCTGAAAAACCTATTAAAGCTACTATAAGTAATGAAACTATGAAAAAACTTATATTTTTAGTCATCTGTGTCACCTCTTTTTTATCCATAGAAATTCTACCACTTAAACTTACTTTAGTCAATAGTATAAATTTTACTTAACTTTTTAAAAACTATCTAAAGGGTAGCATATATGTTTGTTTAATAAAAGACTTTCTTTAATCTTTTTAATAAAAAAATTTCAGTTTTCCTCCATACTAATTCGTGGGCTAAAAATCAAAACCCACTATTTAATATATAGCCTGGTAGTAAGGATTTCAAATGGACATATCAAGGTTTAGCTGAATATGATAATAGAAAACAAAATTAATAAAAATGATAAGAAGGAAGAAAATATGATGGATTCAAATTAATACTTCTAAAATTACCCTTAAAAGAAGGAAATACATGGCATGAAAATGTTTTAATAGGGGGCTTCTTTTTAACCTACTTAAGGTTATTATAAACATATTTATTTTTTAGATTATAATTACTTATATGTTATACTAATTATAAAGATATAAACAAAAGGAGAGATCCTATGAAAATATCACGTTCATCTTTATCAAAAAAGAAAAGTATACCTTCTAGAAAAATTAAATCAAGATCAAAAATGGACTCTTTCTCACAGCAGTTTCAAAATGCTAAACATAAACAGGATAAAGAACATTTAAACAAACTTTTTAATAAAATAAAGAAAAAGGGTAAGCAAGTAATAGATACTCAAAATATTAAAGCTGCCTATGAATATAAAAAATACATAAAAGAATACTTAGAATATGTCCTTAATTGTTCTTATAATGTAAAGAAATTAAGCTCAATGTGGGGTGGAGAACCACTATCTATAATTGATACAATAAATGATGAATTAGATAGTCTTGTTAAATTAATATTAAAAGAAGAAAAAGAAACATTAAAAGTAGTGGATAAAGTAAGTAAAATTCAAGGTTTACTTATAGATATACATCAGTAAAAAAAAGGTAGTGTAAAAAAATCTGTGCTTTAGTGAAAAAAATAACTCCTTTCTGGCAATAATTAACAATAACGATTAAAACCAGGGAGGAGTTTTATTATGAGTACATTACCAAAGGAAGTTTTAAGAGAAATGATTAAGGATGGGAACTTAAAAACATCAGATGATCTTCATTCATATTTAAAGGAAATGTTTAAGGATGCTCTACAGGAAATGCTTGAAGCGGAGCTAGATATGGAGTTAGGATATGATAAAAGAGATAGAAAAGGCAAGAAGACAGATAACCGTAGGAATGGGCACACTAAAAAGAAGTTAAAAACAAAATTTGGTGATATGGATATTGAAGTGCCTCGAGATAGAAATGGCGAATTTGAGCCAGTTGCTGTACCTAAGAATGTAAGGAATATATCAGGTATCGAAGATCAGGTAATTTCCCTCTATGCTAGAGGAATGTCTACTAGAGATATACATGACCAATTAAACGATATATATGGTATTGAACTCTCGGCAGAGATGGTTAGTAAAATAACAGATAAGATATTACCTAACATTAAAGAATGGCAAAATCGGGCACTTAAACCTGTTTATCCTTTTGTATTTATGGATGCTATACACTATAAAGTTAGAGAAGAAGGCCGTATTAAAAGTAAAGCTGCCTATGTTGTTTTAGGTATAGATTTAGATGGATTTAAAGATATTTTAGGTGTTTGGATTGGTGAAAGTGAATCTTCAAAGTTCTGGTTAGGAGTACTTAATGAGTTGAAAAATAGAGGTTTAGAAGATGTATTGATATTTAGCGTAGATGGCTTGACAGGACTAAAGGAAGCTATTAATGCAGCTTATCCTAAATCTGAGATTCAAAGGTGTATTATACATCAACTTAGATATTCTTTTAAATATGTATCTTACAAGGATAGAAAAGAGTTTGTGAAGGACTTCAAATCAGTATATAAGGCAGTTAATGAAGATGAAGCTTTAGAGAATTTATATGATCTTAAGGAAAAATGGGATAAAAAATACCCCTTCGCTATTAAAAGCTGGGAGGCAAATTGGGATGTTCTTTCTCCATTTTTTAAGTTCCCTGAAGATGTAAGAAGAATCATGTATACAACTAATATTATTGAAAGCTTACATCGTCAGTTTAGAAAAGCAACTAAAACAAAATCTGTATTTCCTTCTGACCAATCTCTAGAAAAAATGCTTTATCTAACAGGTCAGAATGTAATGAAAAAGTGGACTATGCGTTATAGAAATTGGGATCTAGTGCTTAATCAGCTAATGATCTTCTTTAAAGATAGGATAGAACCCTATATCCTATAAGTCACTTTTAATGTCCACTTATCCATTACAAAAATTATTGCCAAAACTATAGGATTTTATGAATATAATTCTATAGCTTTGGCAACTATATAATCGAAATTAGTACCAAATCATACTAATTTTACAATTGAATTGGTTGTTGTCAGATCGGAATTAAAATTCCTTTAAGCACAAAGTTTTTTACAGACTCAAAAAAAAACAAAAAAGGCGGCGATTAAATGATTTCGCCGCTTATTCTTGGCTCTTCACTAATCGTCAATGTTATAAGTTATTCCGTGTACACTTTTGTAGTGTATAGGTTCCATTAACCCATCACAATTCTGACA
>VEND01000036.1 GCA_009711765.1 Bacillota bacterium
ATATTATATGACGGAAATGGGATGGTTTTCGTTAGCCATCCTTTTTTTCTTTTTTAAATTTAAAAACAGTACAATGATTATGTCATTGTACTGTTTTTTTTAGCTATCTATTTCCCGACAGCCCCTTTATTATCATTTATTCTTTTATTGTAACTTGAGCTGCGGCTAATCTAGCTCCTGGTACCCTAAAAGGAGAACAGGATACATAATCTAATCCTAGTTTATGACAAAACTTTATAGACTTTTCTTCTCCACCATGTTCACCACATATGCCAAGTTTAATATTTTCTTTTTTCTTTTTGGCAGCTTCAACTGATATTTTCATTAGTTTTCCAACCCCGTTTATATCAATAGATTCAAAGGGATCTTTCGTTAGGATTTTTCTTTCTTTATATTCTCTTATAAATTCACCTGAATCATCCCTTGAAAAACCGAAGGTCATTTGTGTTAAATCATTAGTTCCATAGGAAAAGAAATCAGCATGATTAGCTATTTCATCCGATGTTAAAGCTGCCCTTGGAACTTCTATCATTGTTCCTACCTTATAAGTTATTACAGCATCTTCTTTTTCAAATATTTTATCTGCTGACTTACAAACTAGTTCTCTTAAAAATTTCAGTTCCCTCTTATCTCCAATTAAAGGAATCATTATTTCTGGATGGGGCTTAATATCTAATTTCTTTTTAGCTTCTATAGCCGCTGTAAAAATAGCTTTTACTTGCATTTCATATATTTCTGGATAGCTAATACCTAATCTACAACCTCTATGTCCTAGCATAGGATTAAACTCTTTAAGCTTCATTATTTTTTCTTTAAGAACACTTAAATCTAAATTAAGTTCCTTTGCTACATTTTTTATATCCTTTTCTTCACTTGGTAAAAATTCATGTAATGGTGGATCTAGTAACCTAACTGTAACTGGTCTATGTTTCATTTCTTTAAATATATTATAAAAGTCCTCTTTTTGATATGGGAATAATTTATCTAATGCTTTAACTCTATCCTTTTTATTATCTGATAATATCATTTCTCTAACAGCATTTATTCTTTTATCACTGAAAAACATATGTTCAGTACGACATAAACCTATTCCTTCGGCACCGAATTCTATGGCTACTTTTGAATCCTTTGGTGTATCTGCATTTGTTCTTACACCTAACCTTCTTTTATCATCTGCCCACTTCATAAATACTTTAAAATCATCAGATAGTTCTGGAGACTTTGTGTGTATTAATCCCTTATAAATATTACCTTTCATTCCATCTATAGAAATATATTCACCTTCTTTTATTACTAAGTCTCCAACTTTAAATAATCTATTTTCTTCTTCTACTATAATTTCTGAACACCCAGCTACACAACATTTACCCATTCCTCTTGCTACTACTGCTGCATGGGATGTCATACCTCCTCTAGAAGTTAATATACCCCTTGATTCAACCATTCCTTCAATATCCTCTGGGGAAGTTTCAGTTCTAACTAATATAACATCATCACCATTTTTTGAAACTTCAACAGCCTTTTCCGATGTAAAATATACTTTTCCACTTGCCGCCCCTGGTGATGCTGGTAATCCCTTTGCTATTTTTTTTGCATTATTTAATTCTTCTTTATCAAAACTTGGATGTAGTAAACGATTTACCTGTTCAGGTGTAACTCTTAATAATGCTTCGTTTTTAGATATAACTTTTTCTTTTACCATATCTACAGCAATTTTTGTTGCTGATTGGGCAGTTCTTTTAGCAGTTCTTGTTTGTAATAAATACAATCTTTTATCTTCCACAGTAAACTCTATATCTTGCATATCCTTATAGTGCTCTTCTAATTTTTCACATGTTTTCATAAATTCATCATATACTTTTGGTAAAATATCCTTTAATTCTGAAATCTCTTTAGGTGTTCTTATTCCTGCTACAACATCTTCACCCTGAGCATTTATCAAAAATTCTCCAAATACTTTCTTTTCCCCAGTTACCGGATTTCTAGTAAAAGCCACTCCAGTTCCTGAATATTTACCTGTATTTCCAAATACCATACTTTGAACATTAACTGCTGTAGCTAAAGATTCTTTAATTCCATTTATTCTTCTATATATTATTGCCCTTTCATTTTTCCATGAATCAAAAACCGCCTTTATAGCCATTAATAATTGCTCTTTTGGATTTTGAGGAAATTCTTTTTTAGTATATTTATATATAATTTTTTTATAAAGATCTACCACTTCTTTTAAATTTTCATAACTTAAATCAGTATCTAATTTAGCATTATATTTATCTTTAACCTTATCTAAAGTTCTATCAAATTCATATTTAGGTATCTTTAATACAACATCTCCAAACATTTGAACAAATCTTCTATAACTATCATAGGCAAATCTATAATTAGAGGTTTGTTTTGCTAAAGCCTTAACTGTATCATCATTTAATCCTAAATTAAGTACTGTATCCATCATACCAGGCATAGAAGTTACTGCTCCTGATCTAATAGAGAGTAATAATGGATTTTTATTATCCCCTAATTTTTTTTCCTCTTTTTTTTCTAATAACTCTAAATGTTCATTTATTTCCTTTTGTAGTTTATTATCTATTTTATGATTATTCTGAAAATAAAAATTACAGGCTTCTGTTGTTACGGTAAATCCAGAAGGAACTGGCAAACCTATTCTTTTCATCTCTGCTAAATTAGCTCCTTTTCCACCTAATAAAGATTTCATTTCTTTACTGCCTTCTTTAAAAGAATAAACATACTTAGTCAAAAAAATCCCTCCATTATTTTAATAAATATTTTTTATTATATTATTTAATATATTCTACATTTTTATTCTAATCCCTTTATAATTATAAAAACTTTATCATTTTTTGTCGATTTTTGTTATTAATATTTTTTATCATTTATATTATATTATCATTTGATAATTTGTTTTAATCCCTTATAATCATTGATAGTAACACATATAAACTTATTAAATATAATGTAATATAATCTTTCAATTGAAAATGAGGTGATCTATTGAGATTTAACATAATTGATGATAATGATAGATACAAAACAGCGACAAATATTACTTTAATTACTATAATCATTAATATTTTCTTATCTATAATAAAAATTTTTTTTGGTATTTCCCAAAACTCTACTGCGTTATTAGCTGATGGTATTCATACTATATCAGATGTAGGAAGTTCTATAGGAATAATTTTAAGTTTTATGATTTCTAAAAAACCTGAGGATGATAAACATCAATATGGACACGAAAAAGCTGAATCTATTGCTACACTAATTTTAGCTATTTTTCTTACAGCTGTAGGTATTAAAATAGGTTTTGGTGCTTTAAAAATTATTATTACAAACCAAACAGTAGTCCCTAAAGCACTAACAATTTGGATAACTTTAATATCTATAATAGTAAAGGAAGTGCAATTTAGACTTTGTATGTATGGAGGAAAGAAAATAAATAGTAAAGCTTTAATAGCTGATGCGTGGCATCATAGATCGGATGTATTTTCTTCTATAGCTGCGTTAATAGGTATTATAGGTTCTAGGTTAGGTTTCTCTTTTCTAGACCCATTAGCAGGATTAATTGTATCTATTATTGTTATAAAGGTGGGTATTAGACTTTTCATAGAAGGTTGTAATGACCTTATGGATTGTTCTTTAGAAAAAGAAAAAATAAATAAACTTATAAATAATATTAAATCTTCTAAAAAGATAATACATGTAAAACAATTAAGAACAAGAAAACATGGTTCAAAAGTATTTGTTGATATTAAAGTATGCGTAGACCCTAATATGACTGTTTCAGATAGTCAATATATAGTAAAAGAAGTAGAAACAATAGTAATTAATAACATAGGTAATGTTAAAGAAGTATTAGTATATGTTAATCCATGTAATATAAATTATAAACATCCCCTTTAAAGGGGATGTTTTATAGTATAAGTATAGCTACTAACGTTGTAACAACTAAACCTATCACAACTGGTTTTATATTTCTTCTTGCTAATTCAAAAGGATCTACTCCGCATATTGCAGCTGCTGGGATTAAAGCCCACGGTATAAGGGTTCCTCCTCCTACCCATATAGCAGCTATTTGACCTAAAGCAGTTAAAGTTGCTGTTCCGTGACCTATTGCTGTTGAGAATAATCTAGCTATTGAGCCTGCTAAAGATATTCCTGAAAATCCTGAACCATCTAATCCTGTTATCGTTCCAACGATTGTTAATGTAACCGAGCCTATAGTAGCGTTTAATGGTACTACTTGCGCTAAAGCTATCCCTAAATCATTTACAAGTCCCTGTGAAGCTTTTGGTAAGACATTACCAAATACACTTACAAAGCCCATATCTCCCATATAAAAAAATGCAGCTATTGGAATTACAGGACCAAATATTTTAAATCCAAACTGTAATCCTTTAATTAAATAACTGGTTATCTCTTCTAAACCTTTATTTTTATGAGCAAGTAATGTAATTAATACTAATATAAACACAGCTGTACCACCTACTAAGGCTGTTGCATCGCCACCTTGTAAGTTAAAAATAAACATTGCTGTTACATCTAATAAAAATAGTAAAGGTACAACTATAGCCATTTTCTTCTTTAAATCATAACTAAGGATATTTTTAATTTTTTCTTCTTTTTCCTTAGAGATTTCAACTTTCTTATCAATTTTAAGTAAACCTTTTTTCATATCTCTTTTAAGAAAGTAAAAAGCTGTAACTGTAGTAACAATTCCCATAGTAAAAACTAATGGAATACTGGCACTTACCACCTGACTAACAGGAATACCTGCTGCATCTGCAGTTAATTTAGGTGCTCCTTGAATAATAAAATCACCTGATAGAGCTATACCATGTCCAAATAAGTTCATAGCCATAGCAACCCCTAATGCTGGTAACCCAACTTCTATTGCCACTGGAAGTAAAACTGCCCCCATTAACGCAACTGCAGGTGATGGCCAAAAGAACCAAGAAATCACCATCATTAATATTCCAATTACCCAATAGGCAAGGGTTGGTGTTTTTATTAATTTTTTAAATGGTGAAATCATAACTTCGTTAATACCTGTTTTCATTAAAACTCTGCTCATTCCAACAATTATTGAAATAATTAATATAGTTCCCATAAGTTCTCTAATTGCATAAATCAAGCTATTAAAAACGCCAATTATTGATTGATGTAATGACCCTGTAGCTAAAAGACCTAACATAAAAATACCAATAAAACATACTAAAGATGTATCTCTTTTTCTTACCATTACACCAATAATTACAACAATAAAAAATAAATAAACCCAATGTAATACATTTAAGTCTATCTCCATATAAGCCCTCCTCTCATTAAATACTTATATTATTTTATGCATTTAATGAAAGACTGGTGTAAAAAAAACACCGAAAAACTCGGTGTCTTAAAATTAACTTATATTTTTACTAATTTCATAACCTTCATTGAAAATATCTATAAGAAATTCTTTTTGAAATCTTAATGTATCATTAGGTTTAAATGCCCTCCTAGGTTCAATAACTACTATATCTTCTTTATTATAATGCTTAGTTATATACTTAGGTATCCTATAATTATTCTTAAAAGTTATTAAATAAAGTTTATCAACTTTATCCTTAGTAAAGGGCCTTAAGAAATCATTATTTAATATCCCTCCATCTAAATTATAACCTTCATATAATCCTTTTGATAAATCTATTTTGAATTCTTCAAATACCTTTTCAGAATCAAAATTTTCCATAATTTCTCCTTTTGTACTTTGTTTATCCCTACAAGGCAGTAAAGAACTATATTTTATAGACTTTAGTTGTTCTTTTTTATTTAACTTTGTTATGTCAACTATCCTTTCTTTTAATTTTCTATTTTTAACCTCAACGTAATTTACATATACTGACTTTATATAATCATTTATACCATTAAATTTCTTTAATACATTCATAAGTTCTTGATTTTCAATAACCTTTTTTCTATGTATTTTTTCATTATCTCCATTAATAACTAGGTTTGTCCAAGTATTTTTAAGCTCTTTAATATTGTCTGTATATATAAAATACGAATTAATAGCACCTATAGATGTCCCTGTAATTACTTTAAATTTAAATCCTCTTTCATATAGACCATATATAACTCCCGCTTGAAATGCTCCCTTTGCTCCTCCACCTTGTAAAAACAGTCCTTTCATATTATTATACCCCCTATTATTTTATCCTTTAAATCAACATTAAAAACAACCACTTTACGTGATTGTTTTTTTATATTAACCTTCCTATAGGCCCTTTCATATCAATTATATCAGATATCAAATTATAGTCTATATCGAATTTAGGTATTCCATAAGCATAAGGGGTATATTCATAAACTTGAAAATAGATAACTAATTTGTCATTAGTTAAATAATAATCTTGATTATCATTAATTGATTCAAACTCTCCTAAAAGATAAATATCTTTTTCCTTTATCTGCTTTTTTATAATATCACTTAATCTTTTTTTAAAATTAGCATTTGGTTTAAAGAGATCTTTTATTTCATATTCTTTACCACTTTTTATATCTAAGGTTATAGAATTAGTTAACATACCTCCATGGGCTGCTCCTTTTGAATACCCATAATTATTAAAATATATACTTAATAATTTTTTTTCATTTAGTTTAACATTATAACTAGCATCCATATAAACTAAATTATATTGATCCCTTTCTTGATCCTCCATAAGGGAAATTGCTCTACTTTTAAGTTTTTTATTTAATTGTTGTTCTACTAATTTATTCTCTAAATTAGTAATTTGAGGATACCTTACTTCTATATTAGGCTTTTCTATTTTCTTTGTGACAATATTAACTTCATTTGTATTGACTTTTCTAAATAATTTATTATTGTAAATATTTGAAATACTCATATGATAATTAGCTAATCTATTATATTGTTTACTTATATACTTATGATAATTGTATTGATATTTTAAATATTCTTTTCTATTCACAATAAATCCCCTCCTACACTTATAATACGTAAAATTATTGTTTAAGTGTAAAAAAAACCACAGATAATTATCTGTGGTTAAAAAGCTATTACTATTCCCCCATCATTTGCATAAACTGTACTTATTCCTGCTGTATCTACAATTACTATATCTTTGAAATTGTATTTTTTCAAAACTTCTTCTTTTACTTTCTCAGCCCTTTCTAGACAATTACAATGGGCTATTCCTAAAATTTTATCCTCGAATTTTTCTCCTGTTTCTCCTATAATGTTTACCATTTTTTTAAGAGCACGTTTAGAGCCTCTTACCTTTTTAACTAAGTATATTTCTCCATTTTCATTTGCTCCCATAACTGGCTTTATAGATAACACTGAAGCAATCTTCCCTTTTAATTTATTTATTCTTCCAGCTTTAATTAAGTTATCTAAAGATTCTAAAACAAAGTAAGTTTTCATCTCTTTTATGTAATTATTAACAGTTTCTACTATTTCATTTTCTTGTAAATTCTTTTTTATAGCTTCTGAAATTTTCATACTTACTAAAGTTTCAGCTACCGATGCACTAAGTGAGTCAAAGACATGTACAAACTTTTCATTATCTTCTAAAAACATTTCCTTTGCTAATAAAGCATTGTTATATGTACTACTTAAAGCATTCGATAAGGTAACTACAAATACACTTTCTTTACCCTTATATGCTTCTATAAAACTTTGTGGTGATGGACTAGCTGATTTTGGAATATTTTCATCCGCTTTCATATCTTTAATAAGCTCAGCTTGATTTAAGTTATTATCATCTACATAATGCTTTCCGTTAACTTTAATTGTCAATGGTACAATTTCAACATTCATATCTTCTCTTAAATTATCATTTAAATCGCAACAACTATCGGCTACTATTTTCATACTTCGTCTCCTTTCCTTTACTTGTAACTCTTTATTATTTAATATATCATATACTCAGGGAATAACAATATTATTTAATATAAACTTTATTTGTTTTAAAAACTTTAATATTATATATTATAGACAAAAACTATAATTTTTATATTTATATTTAAATTTTCTATGACTCCAAGGGGGATGTAAAATGAATAATATTAAAATATTTACAGATAGCACATCTGATCTTACACCTGAGATTATAAAAAAATATGATATATCAATAATTCCTTTATATGTAATATTTAATGAAGATTCTTATAAAGATGGTATCAATATAGATGCTAAAAAACTTTATAAGAAAGTAGATAAGTATGGAATATTACCAAGAACCTCAGCTCCTTCTCCTAGTGATTTTTATAATTCCTTTAAGCCTTTTATAGATAAAGGTAAAGATATTATATATATAGGGTTATCTTCTAAGTTATCTTCAACAATTCAAAATGCAAAATTAGCAGCAAGTGAATTTCCCGATGGAAGAATAAAAATAATCGATTCTTTAAACTTATCTACAGGCATAGGTCTTTTAGTATTAAAAGCAATTGATTACTCTAAAGAGGGCTTATCTATTGATGAAATTTCTAATAAGTTGTATAAACTTATCCCAAGGGTTAGGACTTCATTTGTTATTGACACCCTAGATTATCTATATAAAGGTGGGCGTTGTAATGCTATCCAAAGTTTTATTGGTGGAGTATTTAAAATAAAACCTATTGTAAAAGTTGTTAATGGAGAAATACTTCTAGGTCAAAAATCCCGCGGGAAAAAGAAAAAAGCATTAAACACAATGGTTGAAAATATGGTGAAAAATAAAGACAAAATAGATAAAGAAAGAGTAGTCATCGGACATTCCGAAGGACTTAAAGACTGTCTTTATCTAAAAAAACAAATCCTAAGAAAAATGGATTTTAACGAAATAATAATGATAAAAGCAGGTTGTGTAATTTCAAGTCACTGTGGCGAAAACACAGTAGGACTATATTATCTTGAGAAATAAGTTTAGGGGTTCCTAAACTTATTTTATTTTTTCAAATCTTGGTTTTCTTTTATCAAAAAGTGTTATACTATCAAACCCAACTTTTTCTAACAATTCATATGCTTTATTAAAATCAGCAGTTATATCCCTAGGTGTATGGGAATCAGAACCAACTGTAACTATCTTACCTCCAAGTTCTTTATATCTTTTTAATATTTCATACTTAGGATGAGTTTGATTTAAACCATATCTATATCCTGATGTATTTATTTCCACACCTGAATCATTCTTTATTATTAGTTTTAATATAGTATCTATAATATCTAAATAATCACTATATGAAAGTTCTTTATCCTCATAACCTCCATATCTGATTATGTAATCAAGATGTCCTAATACATCATAATTATTAAATTTCTCTATATTTTCAATTATATTTTCAAAATACCTTAAATAAGCTTGCTTTTTAGTTTTTCCTTTGAAAAAATCTCCATTATAAAAATCTAATGAATCCCCTACATGTACAGATCCTATTACAAAATCAAAAGAATGTCCCTTAACTAACTTCATATTCTTTTTACTAACATGGGGTTGTAATCCCACTTCAACACCTAAAAGGATTTTTATATCACCATAAAACTTTTCTTTTAATTTATTGATTGTATTAATATAATTATCTATATCTAATTTAAATTCAATATCGTTACTAGGATACTCAAAATCTATATGATCTGTAATAGCAATCTCTTTTAAACCTTTTTTTATGCCTGTTTTTATTATATCGTTAATAGCTGCTTTACTGTCACCTGAAAAATTTGTATGAATATGATAATCTGCTATATACATATGTTGCCTCCTTTATTTATACATACTATTAATTTATCACAAAGTATTAAAATATAAAAGGCTGCTGAATGAAATAACCAGCAACCTCTAGAAACTATATTTATTTTATATCTAATTTTTTTCTTAATTTTTCTAACATATCATCTGTCATAGCCGAAAGATCATATCTAGGATTCCAATCCCATTGCTTTTTAGCCTGAGTATCATCTAAAGAATTAGGCCATGAATCAGCAATCTTTTGTAGTTCAGGTTTTACATTGTAATCCATTTTAAATTCTGGCATCCTTTTCTTTATTTCTCTATAAATTTCTTCTGGGTCAAAACTCATCGCAGTCACATTAAAAGCATTTCTATGCTTTAATTTAGAAGGATCTGCCTCTAATAAATCTACTATAGCATTAATAGCATCTGGCATATACATCATATCCATTTTTGTTCCCTTCTTAAGTGGACAAGTGAATTCACCATTTTTTAGCGCTTCGTAATAAATATGTACTGCATAATCTGTTGTTCCTCCACCTGGTAATGTCTCATGGGATATTAAACCAGGAAAACGTACTCCTCTTGTATCTACTCCATATTTCTCATAATAATAATCACATAGGATTTCTCCTGAAACCTTCGTTACACCATACATAGTATTTGGTCTTTGGATTGTATCTTGAGGGGTTTCATCCTTAGGTGTAGAAGGTCCAAATGCTGCTATGGAACTTGGTGTGAATACTCCTAGGTTTTCTTCTCTTGCTACCTCTAATATGTTAAAAAGACCTCCCATATTAACATTCCAAGCCAATGTGGGTTTATTTTCTCCTACTGCAGATAAAATGGCAGCTAAATTAATAATCCAATCAACTTTATGCTTTTTAACTATATCAGCAATTTGTTGCGCGTTAGTTACATCTACTATTTCAAAGGGGCCTGTTTCTATAACCTTTGATTCTTTTTTATTTAACCCACTGGCTATAACATTATCATTTCCGTATTTTTCTCTTAAATTCATAGTTAATTCAGAGCCAATTTGACCTAAAGCTCCTGTTACTAAAATCTTTTTCACTATAACACCTCCAACTTTAATAAACTAAGTATAAATCCACTTAAGTTTTCATATTGGTAAATTACTACATTTCACAAATTTAGAATATAATATATCGTAAGAAAAATCAAGTAATATTGTTAAATATAAGTATTAATTCTTTGTCATTAATTGATAAAGAAAACCCTCGAATATATCGAGGGTTTATTGATTACTTCTCTGGAATCCAACTATTTACTAAGTCTTTATTTTCTTTTATCCATTCCCTTGCAACATCAACTGCTTCTTCATCACTATCAGCTATCATTCCCATTAAACCACCTAATTCTTGGTCGTTCATTTGGAAGTTCTCTAAGAATTCAACAACTTCAGGATTATCTTCTTTTAGTCCTTTTCTAGCTACTGTGTGTAAATCTTCCTTTGCTCCATAAACCTTCTTAGGATCTTCTAAGAATTTAAGGTCATATCTAGCAAATTTCCAGTGTGGCTTCCAACCTGTTACTATTACAGGTTCTTCATTAGAAATAGCATCAGCTAATTTTGCAGTCATAACAGGTCCACTACTTTCAACTAATTCATAGTCAAGTCCATATTCTTTTATTGCCTTTTCTGATGCTTTCATAATTCCAGCTCCAGAACCTATACCTATTATTTTACCTTCAAACTGATCTTTAACAGCATTCATTTCTTCTATTTTATTAATATCTACATAATCTGGCACTACTAAACCTATACGTGCTCCTTTAAAGTTTGCACCTAATTTATCTAAATCATCTCCAAACTTCTCCATATAACTTCCATGCGTCACTGGTAACCATGCATCTAAAAATGCATCATAATCTCCATTGGCAACTGAAGTATAGATAAGTCCTGGTTCTGCAGTTGTAACATCTACTTTATATCCCATTTCATCTTCTAATATTGCCTTTGCTAAATTTGTCATAGCAATACCTTCTGCCCAGTTAACAACACCAAACTTAAGTGTACCTTTTGCTTCTGTTTCATTTCCCTCTTCTGGCTTTTCAGAATCCTGTGTACAACCAACAAGAACAAAACTCATACTTAAAATTACAACTAACGCTAATATACCAATTTTTTTACCAAATTTCATTAATAAACCCCTCCTATTTTTTCTAAATAAGTATTATAATTAATTAGACGTATCACCTAATGCTTGGGTGATTCTATCTAATACCATGGCTAAAATAACCACTGCAACTCCACCTTCAAATCCTAATCCTATTCTATATTCCTGTATACCTTTAAGTACCATTCTTCCAAGTCCACCTGAACCTATCATAGCCGATATAACAACCATTGATAATGCTAACATTATAGTCTGATTAATTCCTGCTAAAATAGTAGGTAAAGCTATCGGCAATTCAACTTTAAATAGCATTTGATTTGAAGTCGAACCAAATGATTTCGCTGCCTCAACTACATCTGTAGGTACCTGTCTAATTGCTAAATTAGTAAGTCTTACAACTGGAGGCATTGAGAATATAATTGTTGCAACTGCCCCTGGTACTTTTCCTAAACTAAAGAATAATACAGCCGGGATTAAATAAACAAATGCAGGCATTGTCTGCATAAAGTCAAGTACAGGCCTCATTATTCTATCAAAAGTTTTATTTCTTGATGCTAATATTCCTAATGGAATACCTAATATTAGAGCTATCAAAGCTGAAGTTATTACAAGGGCTAGAGTCTCCATTGTCTCTGGCCATAACTCCATTCCATTTATTAATAACAATCCTAAAAATGTAAATATTGCTACTCCCTTACTAGCTACTTTCCATGCCAATAAAGCAAATAAAATTATCAATACAATACCTGGGATAAACATTAATGCTGATTCAATTCCTGTAATCCCAGTATCTAAAATTGTTTTTATCGCATCAAAGAAAGGTTCAAAATTATCTTTTAACCAGTTGACAAATGTATCAAATGCTGGTCCTATATGAAATACAAATAATGGTTCCATATTATTCCTCCTCTCCAACAATTCCTAGGATTATTGACGCCCTTACTATAATACCTAGTAATTTTTCATTTTCATCGACTACTGCAATAGGATATTCTGAATCCTTTGCCTTTGGTAATAGATCAATAATTGGAGTATCTGGGGATGTTGTTGGAACATCCTCAATAATTATTTCATCTAAACTCTTCTTACCATCACTTATAAGTTCCATAGTATCTTCTATTCTTACAACACCTTTAAGTTTTCTATGTCTATCTGTAACATAAACACTACTTAATTCTTCTTCTTTCATTTTTCTAACAGCCATTCTTGGACCATCTTTAGATGAAATAAGAGCATCTGGTTTTCTCATTATACTCTCTGCAGTTACTACCTTAGATCTGTCTACATCTTGTACGAATTCTCTTACATATTCATCTGCTGGCTCTGTAAGTATCTCTTCAGCAGTACCTATCTGTACAACAGCTCCATCCTTCATAATAACTATTCTATCACCTAATTTTAAGGCTTCATCTAAATCATGGGTAATAAATACTATAGTTTTATGCATCTTATCTTGTAAATCTAAAAGCTCATCTTGCATCTCTTTTCTAATTAATGGATCTAATGCACTAAATGCTTCATCCATTAATAAAATATCTGGGTCATTAGCAAGGGCTCTAGCAAGTCCTACCCTTTGTTGCATACCTCCACTTAACTCATCTGGCATACTTTCTTCATACCCTTTTAAACCAACTAAATCTAATGCTTCATAAGCTTTATTTTTACGCTTGTCAGGTTCTACCCCCTGTATTTCTAACCCATATTCAACATTACTTGCAACCGTCCTATGGGGAAATAAAGCAAAATTTTGAAATACCATCGCCATTTTTTTTCGTCTAATCTCTCTTAATTTCTCTTTATCAGCAGTAGCTACATTCTCACCATCTATTAAAACGTCTCCCTTAGTAGGCTCAATTAACCTATTAAGACATCTAATTAATGTAGATTTACCACTCCCTGATAATCCCATGACAACGAACATTTCTCCTTGATTAACTTTAAAACTTACATCATTAACTCCGATTGTGTTTCCTGTTTTTTCTAGAATTTCTTCCTTTGATAGGCCTTTTTCTATGAGGGGAAATACTTTCTTAGGGTTAGATCCGAATACTTTAAATACATTATTTACCTCAATTTTTGCCATCATATACCTCCTTTTTTATATAAAGTTTAATCTTATCAAATTTTATGTTTGTAAATTTGCAAACAGTTATTTTATTTAAAAGCAAAAAAGTAAACAAACAACTCGTACGTTTAAATATAGTATCAAAAATGTGTAATATAGTCAAATATTTCTCTTATTTTACCTAGTACCACATAAAATTATTACCCTTTATTAAAACTTTTAATCATTATTATGTCTCTTTGACTTTTTTTATATAAGTGCATAAAAAAAAGCCAT
Organism: Bacillota bacterium; assembly: GCA_009711765.1. Classification (GTDB taxonomy): domain Bacteria; phylum Bacillota; class Clostridia; order Tissierellales; family MES13; genus MES13. The sequence continues at coordinate 14,211 of VEND01000036.1, forward strand.
CTAAATAGACGGCTTAACCACAGAGAATTTCTGTCCTTTGTATATATTTATCCTTTATATTTTCTAAGGTATCTTTGCTTATTTTTTCATCCTTTTTTGTTATTAAATTCACTTTTTCTTCCATTGCTTTATTAATATATTTTTTTGCTCTTTTTTTATCTTTCTTTTTAATAAAATCAGGAGCATTCAAAGAAAGATATTTTACAATTTTTTTTATTTCACTGTTTACATATCCACCTTGAGATTTATAATTTTTACTTTTCTCATCTAATTTATTTTTATAAATAATTCTAATAATTTCACGATGATAATATTTCAAAATATTCATTGATTCTTCAGTTAAAGCATAAATATTTATCCTTTCATCAAACTTTTTATTTTCATATTTGCTTTTTAATTTATCAGGAATATTTTCCTCTTTAGATGTTCTTTCTATTACAAATCGTTCATTGTAATATGTATAAATCTCCATAATTACCATTGGGTTAAGTTTTTTCTTAAGCCTTTTTTCCACATCAAATTCCTTATCATTAAATATAAAACCTTTATAATATTTACATATATATAATTTTACACCTTTAATTAGTTCTTTTTTATCTATAATTTCTCCCCACATATCAGTAGCAAGTTTATCTTCTATACTTGATAAATAAAGTCTTTTTTTCATTATAAACCTCCATGTCTCCTTTACTAATATACCATAGAATATAATACTTTCATTGTCAAGTTCTATTAGTAAATTAAACAAAGAAAAAAGTAGGATATTAAATACCCTACTTTAAATATTTATATTAACTTCTTCTTCCCATCCCTGTTGTATTTCCACCCTGTGTTTGATTCATACTTTGGTTAAGTTGGGATTTTAATTGTTGTCTTTCCTGTTGATTGGTAGTTTTTGGTGCTGTGTAATATCCTTTTTGTTGTGCTATATTTCCTAACTGTACTTGAAATTGTTCTGCTTCATCTCTTAACTGTTGATATGCTCCTCTTAAAGCTTGGTTTGAAGTACATCCTATAGCATTAGTATAATCTCCCATGCTTTTTTTAGTTTGACTTAATATATCATTAACCATATCTTTTTCATTCATCATTTATAGTCTCCTCCTAATTTATAAAGATTGAGTTAAATTTTGTACTGTTGTTTGAGCTTCTTGTGCTGATTTTTGAAACATTTGTTTTAATTGTTGATCTTGACATTTTTGAGCATATTCATTAAATTTGTTTATCATTGTTTGATGACTACTAACTATTTCTCTTAAATTTTGTAACTCAATTTCGTTAAGTTGATTAAGATTTAATTTGTTTTGTAAAGTCATAAAAATCTCCTCTCTTTTTCTGTAAATTTATTTTATTTCTATTTCCTTTATTATTGTGTGATAAATTTATTTCTTTTATTGCTTGAAATAAGATGAAGTTTTGTTATAATTTTTATTAATAAAGGAGGGATTGTATGAATAATTTAAACCAGTTTATTAAATACATAAAACTAGATGATGAAAAGAGGATTTTAGTTTCTTTACACAATAAATATGCACCCTATTTAAAGGAAAAGCAAAGTAGAATTATGATAAAAAATGGTATCAAAGAAATTTTAAAAGAAGACTTTAAACTACTTGAGATAGGAAAAAATGTGTGTAGAATTACTGTAAAGGAAGGTACCGAAGAAGAAAATATTAAAAAAATTGAAAATGAGCTAGTAAAGGGTTTACAAATGGCAATGGAATTTTTAGCTAATTATCAAAAAAATGAGAACTAAATTTTAGTTCTCATTTTTTTATAAGTTTAAATCATATTTTTCAAAGATCATTGTATAAATCAAAATAAGTGATCCTAAAAAGATAAATATATCTGCAATATTAAATATTGGAGCTTTTCTAAATTTCATATGTAAATAATCAATTACATATCTCAGTCTTATTCTATCAATTATATTTCCTAATGCACCACCTAACATAAAAGAAAATGCAACATTTATTAAAACAAAATTATACTTAAGGATTACTAAAAAGACATAAAAAATAAAAGTTATAGATATAATATTTAATATTAAAACTAATCTTTGTCTGTTTTTAAATATACTAAAGGCAGCTCCAGTATTTTTTACTAAAGTTAAGTGTAAAAACCCTTTAACTATAGGTTTTGAATATATCCCATTTAATTTTTTCTTAACTAAATTTTTAATAAACTGATCAATTATAACAATTATAATAATTAATAATATATATATGATATTACCCCCACCTACCTATCTTTTAAATATTAACTCTTATATTCTATGATATTATTTTATCATTCCTAGAATACTTATGAAATTAAAGTTTCCCCAAAATACAAATTTAAAATCTTCAAAGCACAGTTAAACAAAGACTTTAGACATAATCAACTGTTGTGATTGCTTGATTTTATACAAGGGCTTAGGCATGAAATTTTCTATACCAC
>VEND01000022.1 GCA_009711765.1 Bacillota bacterium
TTTGTCGTTTCTTGTTATAATTTTAAATGGTTATCCCCCTGGTAACCTTAAATTAAATCTCTATTCCCAATACCCCTTTTGAACGGTTTATTTAGTTGTGTTTTATAGAGAAACACAACGGACGAAGGCTCTTTGAGCCTTCGTTTTTTTTTGTTCTTTATAGTCATTATAATTTTGTTTTCTTATACCGTTTAAGTAATTTTGGGCATTTATCATATATCTTTGATATTTTTACATAATCTGACTCATTCTTTTGTTTTTTTGTAATTATTTTTCTTATGTTCAACAAATGTTTTTTTAACATCATGTAATCATCCCTTTATTGCACTTAATTTTGGTATTATTACATTATATGTTAATATTTTCCTTGTATTATCTAAATTTTAAATAATCTTAATTTGACTGTCTTTACCAATATTTTATGTTAAAATTATATATAGTCTAATACATATAAATAATAAATCAAGGAGGTATTAATTTGAATAATAAAATCGCTGTTATTTTTACAGGTGGAACAATTTCTATGAAAGTTGACCCTAGAATTAATGCTGCTATACCTGCATTGACCAGTGAAGAAATCATGGCTATGGTAACTAATATAGAAAAATACTCTGATATAGAAATCATTAATTTTTCAAAATTGCCAGGACCTCATATGACACCGGAAATTATGCTAAAGCTATCTAAAACTGTTAGGAAAACATTAGACAGAGATGATATCACAGGGGTAGTTATTACTCATGGCACAGATACTTTAGAAGAAACGGCCTATTTTCTAGATTGGACAATAAAATCTGAAAAACCAATAATAGTAACTGGAGCAATGAGAAATGGTTCTGAATTAGGTTATGATGGACCTAGTAATCTTTCTGCTGCTATTTGTACTGCCATTTCTAAAGAAGCTAGAAATAAAGGTGTTTTAGTAGTAATGAATAACGAAGTTAATGCTGCAACAGAAGTTACTAAAACAAATACACTTAAATTAAATACTTTCAGTTCTCCTGAGTTTGGAGCTTTAGGTATTGTAGATAATGATGAAGTAATTTTTTATAGAGAAATGAAAAATCATAATCATATTGAAGTAAATAAATTAGAAACAAAAGTAGCATTAATCAAATGCGGAGCAGGAATGGATTCTGACATGCTAAATTATTGTGTAGATTCTGGATATAAGGGAATAGTAATAGAAGCATTAGGAAGGGGAAATGTACCTCCTGAAATGATTCCTGGTATAAAGAATGCTATAAGAAATGATATTCCAGTAGTACTTGCTTCTAGATGTCCAACTGGCCGTGTATTAGATACATATGGATACCCTGGTGGTGGTAAAAACTTAAGAAAATATGGAACCATATTTAGTTTTAATATCCCAGGACAAAAGGCTAGAATCAAACTAATGTTAGCGCTTAGTACTACAAAGGACTTTAAAAAGATAAGAGAAGTTTTTGAAAATATAAAATAGGACGCTTAAAATGCGTCCTATTCTCTTCTTTGACCGAAAAGTGGTCTCCTTCTTCTTTTTAAAAATTCTTCTATTTCTTCTACCCTTTCTTCTAGATTCTCTAGTTTTTTATTATCTTTATTTGGAATTTTATCATTTCCTATATTTTCTTCTAAAGTACTAACTCTCTGACCTAATTTTTTTAGAGTCTCTGACTTATAGTTACCTTCTAACCATTTTTTTAAATTTTCTGCTTCTTTAAAATAATCTTCTAAAATTTTTAATCGTCTATTATAATCATCTATTTTTTCCTTCATTTCTTCTATATTTATTTTTTTATATTCTGGTTTTGATTGAGTTTTATTAGTACTAATCTTTACTTCCTCCTTTCTACCATCTTTTTTTTTAATTGGTGTCTTCACAGCATTTTTAATGTCTCCAAATCCAATAAAAGATAAATCAGGATATGCTTTCCCAAAAGAATAGTTTAAGTTATGGGATATAATAATTTCCTTATCATTAGTATTAAACTTATATCTAAGTACATCGCTTTTTTTAGATTCACTCCATAAAAATGGACCATTCCAAGTCTTTCCATCATCATCACTATATGAACTCATTATGTTTTCATATTCAGTCCAAACCACCCATAATCTACTTTCATATAAAATTAAAGTAGGATAAGAACAATTCGCTTTATTAGATAATTCATAGGAATCAATTTCTTTTGGTTCTTTTATATCTTCATACTTCTTATATTGAATTACTAGATTTCCTTCTTTCATTTCACTATATACTAAATTTAATTCCCCATTAGAATAAATAGTATCTAAATACATCTTACTATTATTAGTGTCAGTTAACTTAATTTCATCAAGCCATGTATTACTATTTAAATCATATTTTTTAAAGAATACTTGCTCTATATCTTTGACTAAATCATAATAAAAAATATATAAACTTTCATCTAAATTTATTAACTGAAAAGGATTTAAAACTTCTTTTCTACTAATATTACCTATAATATTGTAATTCCATTTTTCCTTTTCATAATAATAATGATAAATTTGATATACGTAATTGCTTTCATTTGAAGGTATACAAAATACTATATGTTTTTTAAAGTCATGTAATTTTATATTTAGGTTATAGATTTTAGTATTTAGCTCTTCTAATATTAATTCTTCACTCCAACTTCCAAAGGCTTTAGTCAAAAAAATTAAGCTTCCATTATTTTTATTACAAACTAAAAAAATTCTATCCTTTTTATCTATAGTAACATCAAATTCCTCTGTGCAATCTTCAATTATTGTACTTTTATTTACCTTTTGTAAACTTCTATCGAAATATATTAAATTTATCTTTTCTTCCGCCCATAAAAAATTATAAATATTTCCTATGCTATCAGTTAATAAACAACTATTTTGATTTACAAAGGACATGCACTCACCACCTATAATTTTAATATTATAAACTATAAACACTTACATCCTTATATATTTTTATTTGTTAATCAATAAAAATATTACTTTACTATAAAAAAAGTATCAGAAAAGAACTATTGCGAATATACTAACATTGAGAAGACTATTATAAAGACTATTAATTAAGGAGGTAATATAATGGATTGTGATAAATCACCTTTGTTAAATCTATCTCTACCTGATAAATGCTGTACTGGTACTACTGGTTGTGATTTTGATGGATCATTAAGAAATGTTAAAGCTGAACCAATATATGTACAAAAGGTTTATGATGCTGCATTATTTAATTTACAAGGTTTAAGAACAGTAGCAGGATTAAAATTCAAACCAAAATTAGGTCCAGGGGCTAGAATTATTAGGGTATTAGATATCAGATGTAAAAGATTCTTTGACCCAAGTAATATTAAGAATCCTGATAACTTAAAAGTAAAACCTGAAACTGAAATTTCAGGAGCAGAATTCGTACGATATTGTGATAAAAAAGATGTGAAAGTTATAGGTGCTGATGGAACACCAAGTCAAAAGTTAATATTTACTGATACAGAGGATTGTGATGAAAAAGGTAAAGGTACTCCTATATTTGGAACACAGGTTGTAAAAATTACAGGAAATGTATCTATAGAAATAGATGTTATCTATACAGATGATTGTGATAGCGAATGTAAAATAACACTTTCTGCTGATGTTCCTATAGATGAACCTAATCCTATTAATTTAACAAATTTCTTTGAATTATGTATACCATCAGTATTTAATAGTGCTTTCTTACCACGCTTTACAGAATTCTGTAATATTAACTGTGAAGCTAGATTAGCTACGAATAGTATCATGAGAGATATAAGTATAACTCCAATTACTGGAGAAGTTTCAGCTAATTTATTAGTAGCACTTTGTGTAGCATGTGAAAAGAAAATAATCGTTCCTGTTCAATTATGTGTTTTATCAACAGGATTTCCTAAATTATCAGCTGAAGTTTCACCGATTTGTACTACTTTCCCAACATTATTCCCAGAACAAATCGATGAAAAAAAACATCCTTGCCGTAGTGCAGAATCTTTATCAGAGGATGAATAAAAAAAAAGATTCAAATCGCTTAAGCGATTTGAATCCTTTTTTTATTTCATTTTAAGATTTCTCAATCTATTAATTGCAGTGGCTATCTCATAGTGTCTTGGTAAAGCTAAATACCCTGATGGTGCATTAAATGATGATATGATTTCAAGTCCATCTTTTTCTATATCACTAATCACTTTATCAATTATTGTTTTTAAATCACTTTTTTCATCTAAATATTTTTTATAGATATATTTTAATATACACCCGATTGCTTCTGTTTGACTATTATCTATAAGTTGTTCAACATAAGATAGTTCAATAGCAGTTTTTCCATATAATATTTTATGAAGTCCTTTAGTTTTTACTTTCTTTTTACGTCCCTTTATTTCTAAACTTCGTTTTAAAGGTATTCTATGCTTAACTTTACCAAATTCATTCAATCCTTCATTATTTCTTATATTTTTAAATTCCTTCGCTATATTTTTAGCCTTCTGTGTAACTTCTATAGGTCTATAATTTTCCATCATTATTACATTATCTGAAACGTCAAAATAGTCACCTGAACCTCCTACTACTAAAATTGTAGAAACATTTTTTTCATTTAAAAGTTCTCTTACCCTATCGATAAAAGGGGTTATAGGTTCTTTATCTTTTGCTACTAAAGACTGCATTCTCCCATCTCTAATCATAAAATTAGTGGCACTTGTATCCTCATCTAATAATAATAGGTTTGTTCCTACTTCTAAAGCTTCCATAATATTAGTAGCTTGTGAAGTACTTCCACTAGCATTTGGTGTTGAAAATTCCTCAGTTGACTTTAGATGGGGTAAATTTGATATAAAAGGTGTAATATTAACTTTTTCAACGCTTCTACCATCTTCAGCTCTTATCTTAACTGCATCTTTAATTGTTAGTACTAACTCTCTTCCATCATTAGGTATATGATTATAAACTCCTCTTTCTATTGCATTTAGCAAAGTAGATTTTCCGTGGTAACCTCCTCCTACTATTAGGGTAACTCCTTTAGTAATACCCATTCCCTTTACTATTCCTTTATTTGGTAAGTTAAATTCAACTTCCATAGATTTAGGCGATTTAAATGCTACTACTTTATCTCCATGCATAGGCTTATCACTTATACCACTTTCCCTTGGTAATATTGCTCCGTTAGCAACAAAGGATATTAATCCCTTTGATTTCATTTGACTTCTTAAATATTCTTGGTCTTCTGCTAAATTTAAAAAATCCATCATTAAACTTTTATTTATATTTTTATATACAATAGAATTACTTACTAGTTTACTTACTTCATTAAATAACATTTCAATTGCTTGTAATCCTAAAATTCTTCTTCCTTTAGCTGGTAACCCAGCAATAAACCTTACTTCTACATATTCCTTTGTTAATTTAACAGCTGTTCTTTCAAGTATTTCTTGATTTCCAGAATCTATAGCTATAAGTCCACTTTTTCCACTTCCTCTATTTCCTTTAACATTTTTAAATATTTCTTTTGAAAAATTTCTCCCTAAAAAATCTTCTAAGGCTATTTTTTTTGATTTTTTATTATAATATTTAAAATCAATACCAGCATTCTCTATTGGCATTCTAACCCTTAATTTGCTTGGTGATGCAAAGGGGTCTCCTTGTACATAGTCTATGTATAAAATATAATCTTCAAATTCATAGGACCCTCTTATCCCTTTATACTGTTTATAACTTCTGCCATCGATTTGTTTTAATTTTTTTTCTAAATAGGCTTTATTTTTCACAAAAAAACACTCCTTGTTTATAGAATTATATAATTATAAGACACTATATAGATTCTAAGACTATATTATAATATTGATTTTTTCCCATGTAAAGCTATGTAGTAAATTTCTTTATATTTTCTTCATCTAAATATTTACCAATAAATTTAGATACTAAAACCGTTAATATAATTGCTATTATTATTCTAATTGTTATTAAAAACCAACCATTAGCACCTATTGCCACAAATAAAAGTGTATCCTCGATAACTGAGTGACATGCAACTAAGAATATAATCAATAAATATAAATCTTTCTTTGATAATTCTCCTTCCTTTGCCTCCTTTATTATTACTCCAGCACCATAGGATAATCCTAAAATTAATCCTATAACCAATGGGAATGTTAAATTTTTAGATATTCCTAATAAGTTAGAAATTGGTTTTAACAACTTTGATATTTTATCTATTACTTTATAATCTTTTAAAATTTCCATCGCAATCATTAAAGGAATTACAATTTTTGCAATAGTAAATACTGCTTTCATCCCATTAATTACTCCCTCTGATAGTATTGATATTATATCCAAATAAATCTCCCCTTATATAACTAAATTTAATATTATCCCTGATGAAATTGCTAAACTAAGTCTAATAAATAAAACAATTGCTACACTTATTCCTGTCTTTTTAGCCACAGCTGTTTCTGTAAATAAGCTATGTGAAAAAGACAACATAACAGCAATAATAGTTATTTGTTTTCCGTTAAGGGTTAAGGATGCAACTGCTCCTATTGCAGCATAAATATTTATACCATTTCCTAAAACTAAAACTAAAGCTGCTTCACCTGGTAATCCAAATATACCCATAGCAGGTGCTAGTTTTAGTGAAAACCATTTTAGTATTCCTGTATATTTTAATATAGTAATAAAAAAATACACAGGAATAATTATTTTAGATAATATCCAGGTAGTATTTAGACCACTTTTAAATCCATTAGATAATGTTTCTTTAAATGTTTTTTTATTTCTGTTATTATTAGTACCATTAGACTTTCTAATTTTCAATACTTAACCCCCTTTATAATATAGTGTAATTATAACATAAGTATTTAAAATATTGCTAATAATAAAAACAGCCTAAATAGGCTGTTTCTCAAGCTAATTCTTGGTCTTCTCCCTTTAAAGCATTAGTCCATTTTCCACACTTATCCCCCCAACGGGCAATTGTTTTTTTATCTGCAACTATTTCTATGATTTCACACATATTTGCACAATCGTTACAATCGATTCCTTTAACTTTATAATTTAAATCTGTGATATTAACCCCTTTAAATTTAGATCTTCCTTTTTTCTTTACTTCTTCTTTTGATAAAATTGCTGACCCTATTGCTCCCATTACATCATGATGTTTGGGAATATAAATTTCTGTTTGTAATGCATTCTCAAATGCTTTTTTTATTCCTACATTTGCAGCCACTCCACCTTGAAATACTATAGGTGGTTTTATGTCCTTACCCTTTCCTATATTATTTAAATAATTCCTAACTAAGGCTTCACATAAACCTCTTATTATATCCTCTTGATTATGTCCTAACTGTTGTTTATGAATCATATCAGACTCTGCAAAAACTGCACATCTTCCGGCAATTCTAACTGGATTTTTAGAATTTAGTGCATAGTTACCAAAATCCTTTATATCAATGCCTAATCTGGCTGCTTGCCTATCTAAAAATGAACCCGTTCCAGCTGCACAAACAGTATTCATAGCAAAGTCAGTTACAATACTATCTTTTAAGGTTATAATTTTAGAATCTTGACCACCAATTTCTAGTACTGTTTTTACATCCTTTTTAAAATGTATAGCTGCCACTGCATGGGTTGTTATTTCATTTTTAACAATATCAGAGCCTAATATAACACTTGCTAATTGTCTACCGCTACCTGTTGTACCTACTCCCTTTATTTTAAAATTTCCTGATTTTTGTTTTATATCATTTAATCCTTTTTGTAATACTTTTATTGGTTTTCCTTGAGTTCTTAGATATTTTTTTATTACTACTTTATTATTTTCATCTATTAATACAAGATTAGTACTTACAGAGCCTACATCAACCCCTAAGTAATAATTCTCCATTTTTCTTTTCCTCCCTTCTCTTTTTTAATAAATCTACAAATGCTTCTAATCTAGTTAAATACCCTGCTTCTCCAGTCATTTCATCTACAACTAAAGTCAATATAGGTATATTGTAATCCTTTTGTACAGTTGGTAAAATACTTTCAGCTACTATCTCAGGCATGCAGTTAAAGGGTAGGATTTGTATTACTCCATCGTAATCTTCTTTAGCATATAAAATAGCACTTCCTACTGTTTCTCTACCATGACCCCCTACTAAAGTTCTTAAATAAGGTTTTGCTGCTTTCCATTTTTTTCTTTCTTCACTTATTCCTATATTACCAAGTCCCAAATGATGACTTAACCATTTTGAAGGAGTTAAAGACTTTTCTACTTCTATACCAAAATGTCCTAACTTTTTTTCTATTTCTAAATTAACAAAGGGTTCTATTATTGTGTAAATTTCTCCTACTATTCCAACTTTCATATATTCACTTTGTTTTTTTTCTTTAACTGAATTTATTCTTTTATTAGTATAATTGATAAAACTTATAATTTCACTACTCCCATGGACATCTTCTATATCTTTATAAAAATCATTCATTATATTATCAACCTTTTCAGGATATATTGCATGGGCTCTTTTTATATTAGAAAGCTTAGTTAAATTATCTGCCTTCTCAATTATTTTTTTCCCTTTATAAAATCCTTTAAATATCTTAATTACATTATCAGTTCCAGCAGCTTTTTTAAAACTATTAATCAAATTACTAGGTTTTCCCTCCGGTGGATCAAATACTATAAAATCAACATTATAACCTAATTCTTTCAAAATATTTTTTTCTATCACAGAATAAAATCCATATCTACATGGTCCACAGCTTCCAGTTAATAATATTGTATCTGCTCCCCGTTCAATACTTTCTATATAATTTCCTATATTAATCTTTAAAGGTAAACATATAGATTCAGGAGAATATTTAGTTCCAATCTCTAATGTTTTTTTACTACAAGGTGGTGGCAATACAACTTCTCTTCCTAAATCTTCCAACATGCCCTTTCCAGCTATATAAACATTACCCATGTGTGGAAATGTTATTTTCATCATTTAACCTCCATTTCATCATATCAATAAAAGCCTCTATTCTTGTGTTTATACCTGCTTCACCAGTATGCTCATCAATAGTTAATAAAGTAAATGGTATATTTTTTAAACTTGCTTTTCTCTGTACTAAATCTATTAAAATAGAATCTAAACCACAACCAAAGGAAGAAACATAAATTATCCCATTAACCTTTTCTTCCTCTAATAAACTATATGCTGATCCTATTAACCTTCTCCCCGCTGTCCAAAACATCCGCTTTGGTATTTTTTTACTATAATAATTTATTTTTTTTGTATCAACCATATCTGAAGTAATTAAGTTTATATCCTGTTTTACCATTTTTTCTATTATATTCATACTAATATATTCATCATAAATATTATAAGGGTGTCCTAATAATAATATGTTTAATCTATCTTTTTTCTTAAAATTAGTATTTTTAAGTAATTTATTATATATCTTAATAGCATCTATAGGAATAACGTGACTATTTAAATGTCTCCTAACATCATAATACTTATTGCAAGCTTTCTTATATGCTTTTTTAGTTTTTGATTTATTTACGTTGAAAACCTTCCCGAGTTCAGTGATTGAGTCTGATATGTTTTTTTCAGACTTCCAAAGATTAATTTCAGGATCTATAATAGGGGGCAAATCTTTAATAGTGTTACTTACCATTTCAGGTAATCCTAGGATCTTAGGACACTCAAATTCTCTTTTTTTGACACTGATTATTTTAGGTACAAATAAAAAATCAACTTTATCTTTTAAATCTATTACATGGCCATGAAATACCTTAACAGGTAAACAAGCATCGTCAACACAATTTGAAACACCACTATCTAAAATTTTTTTGTTTGTTTTCGTAGATAATAAAACCTCTACTCCGAGTTCACTAAAAAACTCCTTCCAAAGAGGATAATACTCATAAAAAAGGAGTCCCTGAGGTATTCCTACTTTATAGTTCATAAAATTTCCCTCCTTAATACATTCTTATAGTATGAACATATTAAGAGAAAATTATAACTTCTTTCAAAAAAATAAAACCACAAATTTGTGATTTTATTTATCAATTAGCTTTCCTATATTTTTTATTATTATTGATACTGTACCATCTGGATTATTTACAAATTCTAGTTTCCCTTTATCCTTATAAAAATCTCTCGGTAATTTTATTTCTATACCATTATCTGTCTTTATTTTTTGTTTATTATATACCTTTTCTCCATATTCTGTATTATTAATTTCTATATTTTTTTCTTTAATACCTGATTCCTTTAAATGATCTTTATATATTTTCTTCATTTCAGGATTTTCTTTAAAAGCATCATCACATACTTTCTCTATATTGATTGTCCCTTCTTTCTCGATACTATCCTTAACAGCTATTTTAATATCAGCTGAATTTTTAAACTCTTCATCAAAATACTTTTTGTTAAAAGTTTTATTAGCCTTATTAAAACTTTTAATTTTATCTTTATCCGACGTTTCACAATGACAATCAAGAAAAATATCAGATAAGTAAAATTTCTTTTCCCCATCAATATCATATTTTCTTTCTAATACTTTTAAAGTTTTATCATTTAGATTTATTAAAGCACACTCATTAATCTTTTGACTTTCATTTGGTAAAGTAGTTAATTGTTTAATAATTGTATTTACCTTTTTTGTTTCATCTGCTTTAACATAATGGACAAATGATGGCTTATAATTAAATTTTAATATCCCTAAAAAATTTTCATTATTTGCATTAAAAACTACACAAACTAAGTCACATGATGGAATATCATCGAAATTTCTAATAATGTTGAATAACTTTTCACCTATCTTTATTGAGATATCAGTAAAGGCATTTATATCTTTTTTTAATATATTACAATCATTTTTCATTTCACTATTATCTCTAAAATAGGCATTTTTTAGTCCCTTATCCTTAAAAATTTTAATGATATGTTTTTCAATAAAATCATTAATTTCCTCACTTATTGGATGTTCATCATCTGATAATATTGGTATATCTGAATTCTTATCTAAGATATGAACTATATACTTTTTTATATTTATATTTTCTATTTCCATAAATTACACTCCCTAATTTCCTTTATATTTATTCATAATCCCAGCAACTCTATTTAAAGTAGCTAACCTTTCTTTCTTATCTAAATATTCTACACTATTTTTTAAATATAAAATGAAATCTTCCATATCAAAAGGTTTTTCCTGTAGTGTTAATAATCTTTTCATTCTAACTTTTCTTTGTAAGTTAGACATACTCTTGATGTTTCTATCTATATATTTAATTAAATTTTCAATCGCTTGCTCTAAATGATTTATATCTTGATTATCTTTCTCATCAAATTGTAATAGCTTATAATTTTCTAAATAATAATCATTCAAATATATTAAAGCGTTATTTGTCAATACATATTTTGCTTCTAAATTTCCTTTTCTTTTTTCATTTGTTATATTATTATACTTTGAAAAATATTTCTCACTTAATTTACTAAGATTAAAATTATATGAATGAAGCTCTTTTTCATAATAACTTAAAATACTATCTAAATTCTTTTCATTTAAAAGCTTCCTATACTCTTTTAAGCTTTCATCAACAAACTCTTCAAATTGACATTTACAATCTAATTCATTTATCATACTTATTATTAATAACCTATTTACTATAAGGCCTGAACCCCTTACTATTTCAATTACACTTTGTATTTCATTGATATTATTTTTAGTTTTATTATATACTTTTTTTATATTATCGAAACTTGCATTCTTATAAACGAATCTTCTATACTTTTGTGCCTCTATAAAGTATTTATCATACATTTGTCCATAATCCTTTTCTAAAGTACCATTAAAAATCCCTTTAAACCTTTTTATTATAATATCAACCTTTTCTTTATTAACATCTTTTAATGTATTTTTAATAGTGCTTCTTAATATATCATAATATTTATATTTAGATATTCTAATAGGAATAATTTTAATTAACTCAATTATTTTCTCATTATATTTAGATTTGTCCTTTAATAAAAAGTTTCGTATATCCTTATAAAATCTTTCTAAATTAGCTTCGTAGGGAGGAGCCTGTTTCATTTTATCTAAAATATCAGATGAAATTTCATTACAATAAGAAATTTCAGTCATATAACCATAAATTCCATTAAGTAACCTATAAGTTTCCTGTCTCAACTTTTTTAAACTTTCTTCATTATTTAAATTATTACTAAATCCATGATTAATATTTTTAACTTTATCATCAATTTTATTATGGACTCTATATATTGCTTTTTCTTCCTTGCCAAGTTCTTTTAACATTTTTTTGTTTTTTTCAATTGAAAATTTCACTTCAATATTTTTATATAGTAACTCTAACAAAGCAATCTGCTTAATATTGTATAGTAAAGAATTATTAGTTTCAACTACATCATTTATTAGTTGTGTATTATTTTCTTTATTAATCATTTATTTTTATGCTCCCTTCCTATTATCTTCATATCTAAATTTTACTATTATAACAATATAATTTCAAATAGAAATAGACAGCTTAAGCTGTCTATTTTCTATAAATCATAATATAATTCAAATTCTTTAGGATGTGGTAAATCATTTACCTTTCTTACATCGATTTTTAATCTTTTTATCTGATCAAAAATCAAACTTTCAGTAAATACTCCTCCCTGTAATAAAAATTCGTAATCATTTTCTAATGCTTCTAAAGCTTCTTTCAAAGAAGTAGGTAATTTTTTTATTTTATCCCTTTCTTCTTTAGGTAGTTCATATAAATTAACATCAAAGGGTCCGAAACCTTCTAAAGAAGGATCTATTTCATTTCTTATACCATCTATCCCTGCCATAAGTAAAGCAGAATATGCAAGATATGGATTAGCTGTAGCATCAGAAGGTCTAAATTCAAATCTTTTAGCCTCTGGCTTTTTAGCGTAACCAGGTATCCTAATTACAGCACTTCTATTAGCTGTAGCATAACATATACTAACCGGTGCTTCAAATCCAGGTACTAACCTTTTATAAGAATTAGTGCTTGGATTTGTAAAAGCTAATAAAGCTGGAGCATGTTTTAATATCCCACCTATAAAATATAATGCTTCCTTACTTAAATCTGAATACCCATTTTCATCATAAAAAATAGGGATTTCATCATTAAATAATTGTATATGTACATGCATACCATTTCCTGCTTCTCCATATAGTGGTTTAGGCATAAATGTAACAGTTTTTCCCTGTTCCCTTGCTAAATTCTTTACAATATACTTAAGGATTAGAGTTTTATCAGCCATTTCTCTTAATTCTCCAAATTGAGTTTCTATCTCAACTTGTCCTGGTCCTCCGACTTCATGATGATGGTATTTAATCTTTACTCCTAACTCCTCTAATTTCCTTGTAATCTTTGCCCTTAAATCATTAGTAATATCCTTAGGCATATCAACATGATACCCTCTCTGATGGGATACTTTATATCCTAAGTTAGGAACTTCTTTTTCTTGTGTGTTCCAATGGGCCTGTTTTGAATCGATTAATACCTCTTGATGATTGGGTGTATTATTATAAGAAATATGATCTAAAACATGAAATTCAAACTCAGGACCTAATAAACTTTTATCGGCTATTCCTGTCTCTTCTAAATATCTTTCTGCCTTCTCTGCAATATATCTAGGATCTCCTGGAAATCTTTCTATTTCATCTCCTATTTGATAGATATTTGCTATAAAAGTCAAAGTAGGTACTTCACAAAATGGATCAACGAATCCTGTTGTTATATCCGGTTTAAATACCATATCAGATTTCTCAACAGTTAAAAAACCATAGCTAGAACCATCAAAACCAATACCATCTTCTAAAATTTTTTCACTAAATCTTTCAACCGGTATAGATAAATGTTGCCATCTACCTGATAAATCAACTACTTTAAAATCAATAATTTCAATTCCTTTCTCTTCACAAAAACTTTTTACTTCATTTACTTCTGTAAACACTTTATCCCCCCCTGTTTTGTTTAAAAATTCTTACAATTAAATCTTATTCCTAACTACTTCAGTTGTCAACATAAGTAATTTAAAGTAATAAATTAATAAAAGGAACCTCTACAGAGATTCCTTTATCTTAAAGCTATCATATTTTTCTAATGCTTCTTTGACATAATAAACTAAATTATAATTTTGTGCTTCTTCAATGGTTAGCCATTTATAATCTGAATGTTCTAAATCTAGTTTAATACTTCCTGAAATATATTCTGCAGTATATATTATAGATACATATTGTTTTTTATCTTTTAAGTTTATACCCGTAGAAACAGCTAAATTTTCCTTTACATCCGTTTCAATTTTAGTCTCTTCAAATATTTCTCTAGATAAACTATCCTCTAAAGTTTCACCAAACTCTAATTTACCTCCAGGTATATCCCATAACCCCTTAGCAAATTTAGATTCATCTGACCTTTTTAAAAATAATAATCTATTATCTTTTATAACTAATGCTTTAGTTAAAATTCTAAACATGCTACCTTCCCTTCATTTATTCTTCTAAAGTATCTTGATTTATAATAATTTTATTAGATTTTTCTTTTTTCATTAACACTTTTTTAATACAACCTATAAAATCCTTATCTATACTCTTTTGGCTTACTTTATATTTTTCATGATTTTTAATATTTTCAAATCCCTGTCTTAAAAATTCTTCAGCTTCATTATATTTTTTCATCTTTAATAAAATGTAAGCTTTATTAAAAATAAAATATTTTTGATTTTCTATGCTATCTATCTTTATTTCACTTTCCTTTTTATCTTCTAGATTATATAATTCTAAAGCTTTTTTATAAAGATTACTATTTATATAAAGTTTTGATTTTAAAAATATAATGTTAAGTTTTTCTTCATATTCTTTAACAGATTCTTCCCATGTCTTAAGTCCTTCAAAAATTTCTGTTTTTGCATTCTCACTTATATTTTCTTTATTTTCTTCTATAAAACTAGTTACTTTTTTAAATATTAATTTAGATTCATTATCTTTTATATCTTCCCTTGATTTATAATCATTAATCATTTCAATTATTAATTTTTCCTTTTCTGAATCAGAAAAAGCGTCATACCTAAGTAGATAATTATTAACCCCCACAACATTCCAATAATCTAATTCTCTTAATTCTTTTAATGTAGCTATAGGATCTGAATCATATCTGTCTCTTAATTCATAGGGTATAGATTCGACAATATTTAAATATTCAAGAGTTCTTATTGCATTCATATAAAGTCTATCTTCATTAGATAATTTCTCATTTGTAAAATATTTATCTCCAAAGTACATAAATTTATTATCAAAAACATCTTCTATTAGTTTTATTTCTTCTAAGTAATTACTACTTATAAAATTCATTTCTTCATAAACTCTCTTAATTATAGCAGTTGATTCAGCCCTTGTAATATTTTTTTCACCTCTGAAGGTATTATCACCATATCCCTTTATAATACCTAACTGAGATAATTTCTTAATTTGTTTATAATACTTATAATCTTCACTAATATCTGTAAACTCTAATTTCTTTTCTTCAATAGGAGAAGTGGTAAAAAAACTTGATAATAAAACTGCTTCTATCCTTGTTATAGGTTTTTCGGGGTTGAATTTATCCCCTGGAAAAATATCTTTAAAACTAATCTCAGTATTCTCTTTATTTATGTATTTATAAATTTTTTCTACATTTTTATAAGCCCAATGATTACTATTGAAATCCTTATAATTAAGACTAGATTCATCATTAATAATATTACCATTTTCTATATTTTGGTTATTTGTAACTTTTTTATCTTCAATATTTTTTTCAGTAGTCTCTTTGTTTTCTTCAATAATTTGGTTATCATTTTGAACATTAAGTTCAGTTTTGTCAGATTCAGTTGTATCATATTTTATTATTTCTCTTAAATTTGCTGCTCTAAATAAAATTGTAATAAACTCCGTCCTTTTTATATTATCATCAGGCCTAAATGTTCCATCTTCATACCCTACAAATAAAGGTACATCATTAGTAGCCCATAATATTTCTTCTTCTGCCCAATGTCCCCATATGTCATAAAAGAAATTATTTGCTAATATTGTATTAGAACTAATAAAAAACATTGCAATTATTAGTATAATAGTCTTAAATTTTTTAATTATCATTGTATCACTCCTTAATATGTAAAGTAACTTTTTTAGTCGATTTCCAAATGCTAAAAGCATTGAAAATACTATCTTTCACTTAATAATTTTATTTATTTCACTCCTCTAATGGGTATAAATGTAATATACACAACTATAAAACAAAAAACCAATAGAGGAG
>VEND01000174.1 GCA_009711765.1 Bacillota bacterium
ATAAAATATACTCTTAATTTAAACCTGTTTTTTTGCTAAAAAACCTAGGTTCTATTAAAGTTACCCTTTTTTAATCACTTCTTTTACTTTCTTTTAAAAATTCTCCTTGACATATTACCAGGTTGCTTTTTTTTATAGCTTTTTATATTGTATGATAGTTCTAAAAATATATTATTTTTCTCCTTCTATTTATTATATTTTTAAATCCACAATAAATATTGTGGATTTTTTTAAGCTATGTTATCTTGTTTTATAATGAATTCTAATAGTTTATAGGAAAGTTCTATCATTTTTTCGTTATTTGAAGAATTATAAATTTCTACCCTTTGATTGTCATTATTCTTATATATCATATTTGAATTTTTAAGTATATTTTTTAAATGTTTAGCTGTTCCTAAATTACCATCAATAATTTTAATATTATAGCCTAAAACATTCTTAATAATATCTTTTAAAAAAACAAAGTGAGTACAACCTAATACTATAGCCCCTATTTCTTCTAAATTTATATTATTAAAATAATTTTCAACTTGTTCTTTTGCCTTTTCTCCTTGAATATTTCCATTCTCAACCATACAAACCAATTCAGGAGCAGGTATTTTTATAATATCATCCTCAATATTAAGCTTCTTTAGTAAATTTTTAAATTTCTTTTCCTTTAATGTTATAGGAGTTGCTAAAGCTACTATCTTTTTATTCTTTGCCATTCTAATAGCAGGTTTAACTGCAGGCTCCATACCTATTATAGGTATATTATATTTTTTTCTAAGGATTTTAACAGCAGCACTTGTTGCAGTATTACAGGCAATAACTATACCTTTAACTCCCTTAGATATTAAAAAATCACATACATTAATTGATAGATTAACTATCTCTTCTACACTTTTTAAACCATAAGGAGCATTATTTGAATCCCCATAATAAATAAAGTTTTCATTAGGCATTAATTTCATTAAATCCCCTAAAACACTTATACCTCCCATACCTGAATCAAAAACTCCTATGGATAGTTCATTCTTATTAAAATCCATAAATTTCCTTCCCTTCAAAATATCATCTTATTAATACTATAACATATTTATTATATTTATATTATTCTATTCATAATATTTTATGTTAATAATTTGTTAGGATTATCCAAAAAATACTGTACTCTTTTATAAAATTTCCCCACATGAATCCCATCAACTAAAGCATGATGAGCTTGTACTGAAAGTGGCATCAGTATTTTATCATTTTCTGAAAAATATTTTCCAAAAGCTATTCTAGGAATACTATCTACAGGATTCATATGTATAGGATGTGTAACACTTGTAAATGCCACCCATGGCATACTAGTAATATATATACGATCATCCTTTACTTCATCCTCTAAATCAAGTTCTTTTCTTTCCATCATTCGATTTACATCTTCTAAAAATGTTTTAAAATCTCTATTGTAAGTAGCTTTACAAAAGCTAAATATATCTCCTTCATTCATTTTAGTAAATGAAGGATGCACAATTTCATGTTCTACTACTAATCCATCCCTAATTCTATATCTAAATTCTTTTATTTCATTAATAGTTGTAGTTACAAGATATAATAGACTCTTAAAAAAA
Source organism: Bacillota bacterium (assembly GCA_009711765.1). Lineage (GTDB taxonomy): Bacteria > Bacillota > Clostridia > Tissierellales > MES13 > MES13. The sequence goes on from VEND01000174.1 coordinate 1,602, forward strand.
TTAAGGTCATTTATTTTTATGTATGAATAAAAGCTTGTAATATCAACATTAGCACATATATTTATATGGGGATAATCCAAATTATTAAAATGTTTAAAATGTTTTTTTCTACCCCAATTTTCCATATCTATATATTTCATATACTCCTCCATAATTAATTATTTTTAAACTTTGTTTATACTTTTCGCTGCTAAAGCTCCAGTCGAAAAGGCAGCCTGTATATTATATCCCCCTGTATCTCCATCTATATCTAAAACTTCACCTATGAAAAAAAGTCCCTTTATCTTTTTTGATTCCATTGATTTTGAACTTACCTCTTTTAAAGATACACCTCCCCTTGTTACCATTGCTATATGAAAACCACTTAAGTTTCCAATTTCAAAGGGGAATTCTGTTAATGTTTTAAGTAAAGACTTTCTTTCATTTTTGGTTAATTGAGAACACAATTTTTCCTCTTTAATATCTAATATTTCTAATATTTTAGATACAAACCTCTTAGCTAAATTATATCTTTTTAATAATGTTTTTATCATATCCTTACCGGATTTATTTAAATCTTTTAAAAAGTGATTTCTAAACTCATCAATATTTTCTGCATTAACAAAATTTATTTTTATAATATCCCCTGGATACATATATCTAGAATTATTTAATATTCCAGGACCGGATAATCCTTTATGGGTTATTAATATATCCCCATTAAAAGAATCTATTTTTTTATTATTTCTCCATATAGAAAAAATACATTTTTCGAAACTTATACCTGATAAATCTTTTAAATTAAAATCTTTAATATCTAATGAAGTTAAAGCTTCTAAAGGCTTTTTTAGCTTATGATTTAACATTTTTATAAACTTATATCCATCCCCAGAAGAACCAGTTTGAGGGTAGGATTTTCCACCTGTTGCAATCACTAAATTTTTTGCTTTATATACTCTTTTAAAAGTTTTTACTTTAAAATTATAATCACTTTCAGAAATAGTTTCTAAAACAGGGGTATTATATTCAATTTTAACTTTATTTTTTATACAATTATTAATTAAAACTTCTAAAACATCTTCAGAATTTAAACTTTTCGGAAAAACCTTACCACTGTCATAAGTTATTATATCTAGTCCATTTTTTTCAAAAAAATCTATTAAATCTTTATTGTTTAGATTATTGAATGCATTTTTTAAAAATCTGCCATTATCCCCATAATGATTAAAAAATTCTCTAACATTTCCACTATGGGTAATATTACATTGCCCTGCTCCGGCTAATAAAAGCTTTTTTCCTGGTTTTTTATTCTTTTCTAGTACTAAAACTTTTTTATTTGTTGTATCTATTGATAAGGCAGCAAATAACCCTGCTGGTCCTGCTCCTATAATTATTACATCATAACTTTCCATATAATCCTCCAATCAATCCTTTAAACCTTTTAAAAAAATTATAGCATAAGTATTTAAGCTAATAAAATATTTAACTTTTCAAACATCTATAAACAATAAATTTTTATCTATTAATAAATATATCTTTTTAACATATTATTTAACATTCAACTATCTATATATACTATTTCCAAAAAAATATTTTTTTCTAATTACAATCTTAACTTAATTCTTAAGCTTGTAATTTTTCCATCATTACTTTCATATTATTTTCTTGTATGGTAAAATATACAAGAGTGAATGATATTAAGGAGATGATTTTATGGGAATATTTAATAGGTTGAAAAATGTTATTAAAGCCAATAAAAATGGAAATTACAATCCCAAGGAAAGAAATTTATTTAACATGCAAGTAGGAGATATTGTAAGTATTGAAGAAGTAGATTATGAAGTTGAAGCTTTAATTAAATATAATGACCATGGATGGAAGTGGACTGAATATAAGTTAAAGGATTCTAGAAAGACATATTGGTTAAGTGTAGAACAAGATGATGACTTAGAAATAAGTTTGTTTGAAAAAATAGTTAGTACTATATCTACCCCACCAAAGACATATGAATATAAAGGTATTAAATATTATATGCAAGAAGGAAGCGAAGCTATTATAGAAGACATTCAAGGTAATTTAAATTTAGTTAAAGGTGAACAAGTAGATTATTTTGAATATAGTGATGAAGATGGAGAAAATTTATTATCAATTGAAATATGGAATGGAGATATAGAAATGAGTATAGGTAGATGGGTAGAAAACTACAATGTAGAAATTTTCCCAGGAAGTTAATTTAATATGAAAGGGGGTTAATAAATGAAGAGTAAATATTTATCAGGAATTTTAGTAATATTTGTTATGGTTGTCTTCTTTTCCATAGTTTTATTTCCTACTTCCATTGCAAAAGCAATAAATAAAGATGATACCTTTAAATATACCACTAGTTTAACTGGAAATTATGACTATTCAGATAAAGCTAGTGTCTATACAACAGATATGGATGTTTTTTCCACAGCTAAATATATTATTGGAAAAAGAAAACCTAGATATTATAGTGATTTAAGCAATAAAGAATCTATACAACTTACCTATGATGATTATTACATATTAGTATATAAAGGTAAAAATTCTAAAACTTTTGTTCAAGTTTCTTCCCGTAAATTTGTTCATAGAAACGGTTACCACGGACTATACAGACCCTTTAGTAGAAACATTATAGTATTTTATGATAAATCCTATAAAACAAGGGGTTATTATAGTACCGATAATAAAAGATATGGTGGCGGTTATGATAAAACCTTTAATTCTAAAATAAATACAAAATCACGTACTGGTAGTACAAAATCAAGATCATCCCTAGGTGGAGGATTAAGCTTTGGTAAATAATTAATAGAGAGGAGAGTTTAATATGAGTATATTAGCAAATGGATTTGTTTCAACTATTATTTATGCTATTTTAGGTTTATGTTTAATGTTTATTGGCTATAAGTTTTTTGATTTAATAACTCCTTATAATTTCTCAGAAGAAATTAAAGAGAAAAACCCTGCAATAGGTGCAGTGATAGCAGGTATTTTTATAGCTACAGCAATTATTATTAAAGCATCTATCGTATAATAAAAAATTTAGGAGGTTAAAATTATGAATCCAATTATATCAACTATATTATATTTTGCAATTGGTATGATCTTTTGTGCAATAGGTTATAAAATATTTGATTTAATTACACCCTTTGATTTAAATGAAGAAATAGATAATCATAATTTAGGAGCAGGATTATCAGTAGCAGGTATATTTATTGCTGTTGCTATTGTTGTAAGCTCAGCAATTATATAATAATATAAGGTTATATTATATTTTGGAGGTTCCCTATGACAGATAATACTGATAATAAAAATTCTAACAAACTTAATGCTACTCCATTACTATTAGCTGTATTTATAATAGCTATATGTGGAATTATATATGAATTAATAATTGGAGCTATTAGCTCATATCTACTAGGAGATAGTGTTAAGCAATATTCAATAACAATTGGATTATTCATGAGCGCTATGGGGATTGGATCTTATACTACAAAACATTTTCAAAAGAATTTATTTGATGTTTTTATTTCTATAGAATTACTTATAGGTTTAGTGGGGGGATTATCTGCAATCTCCCTATTTTTTGCCTATGGATATAGTGAAATATATCATCTTGTTATGTATATTACTATAATAATTATAGGAATACTAGTAGGCTTAGAAATCCCTATAATAACAAGGATAATAGAAAGTGAAGAAAATAATCTACGATTAACTATCGCGAATGTTTTAAGTTTTGATTATATTGGTGCTTTACTTGGTTCTATCTTATTTCCTATTATATTATTACCTAATTTAGGACAAATAAGAACAGCTTTTTTAGTAGGTTTTATAAACATTTTAGTAGCAAATCTAGTTATTTATAAGTATAAAGACTATATAAAAAATATTAAATTAATGAAAGTTTCGGCATTTATATTTGCCCTATTAATTATTATAGGTTTTTTCACAGGGAACTATACTGGAAGCATCATAGAAGACAACCTATATAGAGACAAAATAATATATAGACAACAAACAAAGTATCAAAAGATGATTATTACTAAACATCGGGATGATTTAAGAATGTTTTTAAATGGTAATATTCAATTTAGCTCCCTTGATGAGTATAGATACCATGAAGCATTAGTTCATCCTGCAATGTCACTTTCTAAAAATAAAGAGAATATACTTATCTTAGGTGGTGGCGACGGTCTTGCTGCAAGGGAGATCCTTAAATATGATGAAGTTAAGGATATTGACCTTGTTGATTTAGACAAAGAAGTCACCTCTTTTTGTAGTAATAATCCTTTAATAACTAAGTTAAATAATAACTCCCTTAATAATAAAAAAGTTAATATATATAATGAAGATGCTTTTAAATATCTAGAAAATAGTAAAGAATTATTTGATGTTATTATAGTTGATTTACCAGATCCTAATAATGAATCATTAAATAAGCTCTATACTAATATCTTTTATCGTCTTATAAAAAAACACCTACGTAAAGGTGGTATGGTTTCAATACAATCTACAAGCCCTTATTACGCTAATGAGGCCTATTGGTGTATAAGAAAAACAGTTAAATCAGAGGGCTATTTTACAACTGGATATCATTTAAATGTACCATCCTTTGGTGACTGGGGTTTTACTTTAGCATCAAATAAAGATTTTTCAAAGGAAAAAATCAAACTTAAAATACCTACTCAATATCTTAATAATGAAATAATAAATAGTTTATTTACTTTTAGTAAAGATACAAAATTAAAAAAAGAAATAGAAATAAATAGTTTAACTAATCCTGTTTTATTAAATTATTATCAGAAAGCTTGGAATAGTTACTAAATATAAACAAGGGGGAATAAGATGATAGCTGTCTTTTTAAATACGCTTAAAGCCCTACATATTTCAATAAAAAAAAGTAATATATATAAGTTACTAACTGTAGGATTTATTAGTTTAATAATATGTTCTTTAGGCTTTTATTATTTTGAGCATCCAGCAAACCCTGAACTTGGTATAAATGATGCCTTCTGGTGGGGAATTGTTACTTCTACTACAGTTGGATATGGTGACTTTTTCCCTACAACTTTTCAAGGTAGAATTATAGGCATATTACTTATGGTAATAGGAATCAGTGCCTTTGGCTTTATAACCGCAGCCGTAGCTTCAGCTTTTGTTGAAAATAAACTTAAAGAAGGGATGGGACTTATGGATATAAAATTTGATAATCATATAGCTATTATTGGATGGAATAGTAAAAGTGAGATTATATTACAGGAATTAATAAAAGATAATCCAGATTCTAATATTTTAGTTGTTGATGAGAGAGAAAAACTTTTACTAGATTATAAAAACGCTTACTTTGTCCATGGTGATCCTACTCAGGATGAAACCTTAAAAAAAGCAAATATAAAAAATGCAGATACAGTCATTGTTGTTGCAGATGAAAAAATAGGAAATGCCCGTATGACTGATGCTAAATCAGTGTTAATATGTTTAGCCGTTGATAAGCTTAATACTAATATTCATTTAATTGCTGAAGTATTAAATAAAGAAAATGTATCCCATTTTCAAAGAGCAAATGTTAATGATATTATAATCAGTAATGAAATGAGTAGTAGAGTAATGGTAAGAAGTGCCCTTTATAAAAATGTTAGTCTTGCACTAAAAGAACTTCTAACAAATACCTATGGTAATGAAATATATGAAAGTAAAATAAAAGATGAAGATGTAGGTATTTCTTTTAAAGCTTTATCATCAAAGTATATGGATAAATATAATGCTATTATTCTTGGTATCGCTAATGGTGATGTTTTATTAAATCCAGATAAAGATCAACCTATTAAAAAGGGAGACACTATTATATATATATCTAAAGAAAAACTTTAATACATTATACTTTCTAACAAATTAGAGAATATCTAAAAGATATTCTCTAATTTATTATATATAATTATAATATATCCTTATTTTCAATATTTCTCACTATCTTTGAATATATAAGTATTACTCCTAATATTGATAGTACTATAGGAATGATTACTATTGAAGATAATGATATAGCACCGCCGGATGAATTTGTTATTGTAGCTAATAAAATTGAAGTTACTATAGTTGTTGACACTGATTTCTTTCTAAGTCCAAAGTATAAAGGTATTATACTCATTATTGATGTAAATATAGCTGAGGTAATAACACCAGAAAAATTATATATAAACATTTTTAAAAATAAGTTAATTTGTAATACAGGATATAACTTTTGTATTAGTGAAACACCTAAAACTATTATTATATTAGAAAATATTATTGATATAAATGTAAACATAATTACTATCAATAATTTTGCTAAAATTAGCTTTTGTCTGCTTATTGGATATGAAAATAACACATTTACAGTTTTACTTTTAAACTCTCCAATTATAAGACTTGATATAAGCACTCCTGAAAAAACAATAAAGGTTACATTAATAATGGCTCTAATAAACTCAATTATTTGTGAGTAAAGATTAACTGTTAAACTCCCTTCATCATAGGATGCATAAATTACTATACATGCCAGTGCTAAAATAAAAATATTCGATATAAAAGCTGCATTTGCATATTTTTTAATATTAAACTTTTTAAGTTCTATTTTTATTAATTTAAGCATATTTACCCTCCTTATCAATTAAACTTAAGAAATAATCTTCTAATGAACCATGTTTTTTACTTATAGACTCTATTTCAATATCCTCTGATATTAAAACTTTACTTATCTGGTTTTGAGTTAATCTTGAATCGTATATCCTTATCTTATTATCTATAACTTTAAAGTTAGTTAAACCTAATTTATTATCCATTATAAAAGTAGCTTTTTTATAATCTTTGCTAACTAGTTCAATATACTGTGTATTCTTTTGTTTAATATCTTCTATAGTAACTTCTTTAATTAACTTTCCATTTCTTATAACACCTATAGTATCAGCTATTTGCTCTATTTGACTTAAAATATGGCTAGATATTAGCATTGTAATTCCATATTCCTTTGATAACATTTTAAACAAATCCCTTAACTCTTTAATTCCCACAGGGTCAAGGCCATTAATTGGTTCATCTAGTATTAATATCTCTGGCTTTGTTATAATAGCCCTTGCAATTGCTAATCTTTGCTTCATACCAACTGAAAAGTTTTTAACTTTCTTTTTATCAATACCTTTTAAACTAACCATAGATAAAACTTCATCTATATCATCTTTATTATGGTATCCCATATACTCACAATGAAGTTTTAAATTTTCCCTCCCTGTTAAATTTTCATAAAAAACAGGATGTTCTATAAGATTTCCTATCCTTTTAAGTATTTCATAGGACTGATTAGTTAATTTTTCATCTAATATTTCTATTTCACCTGCTGTTGGTTTATAAAGATTTGTTAAAAGCTTAATAACAGTTGTTTTACCTGCACCATTTGGACCTAAAAAACCATAAATTTCTCCTTTCTTAACCCTTAAATTTACATCAGAAACTACTTCCTTCCCGTCAAAAACTTTAGTTAAATTATAAGTCTTTATCGCATAAGTCATATCACCATCTCCTTCCCTTTCATCTATACCAATATTATATTTCTTAAAATTATCTTTTTACTTAAATAAATCTTACAAAATCCTTAAGTTTTGAAAAAAGAGACTAAACTTTAGTCTCTACTAATAATTCATTTTTTTTAGTTTGATGGTGAATGTAGTTTTTTCAAAGGGTTTACTATGTAAAAAAATCTCTCCTCCTAAAGTTTCAATTAGTCTTTTAGTTATGGTAAGACCTAATCCACTACCTTGATAAGATTTATTCCTCGAATCCTCTAAAGTATATAATCTTTCAAATACCTTATCATTATGGTCTTTAATTCCCTTTCCTCTATCCCATACATCCACATATACATATTCATGATCATCCCTTATACCTATTCCTATAATTTTTCCTTCATATCCATATTTAATAGCATTAGAAATTAAATTATTGAAAATTCTATCTAAAACTTCTTCATTTCCCAGGACATAGTATTGTTCTTTTGGTATATTTATTTTTATTTTAAGTCCTTTATTGTTAATAACATCATAAAAAGATAATATATTTTTATTACAAACTTCATTTAAATTAATCCTAGTTAGTTTAATATGATTATCCCCTGATTCTAGTTTTGCTAAATTAAAAAATTTATTAATAAGTTCTATAAGTTCCATAGTTTTATTTTGTACCTTCGATATTAATAACTGCTTTTCTTTATCAGTTAAAGTAGTATCATTTTGTATCGTTTCTATATATCCAAGTATCACAGTAAGGGGAGTTTTTAAATCATGGGAAATATTTGAAAGCATTTTTTTCATAGATTCCTTAGTCTTTTTATAATCTGCTTTACACTTTTGATTATATTCTAATAAATTATTAATTTCTTTAAGTATATATTTAACTTGTTTATCATCTGTAACAACTAAAAGTTTTTCACTAGTATCATTATCTATAATATTATATATTTTATTTTTTATATATAATAAATTTTTATCCCTTTCTTTTTTAGCCTTATGTTGAAGAATTACTATTATAATTAAAATAACAACTATAAATAATAAAAAATTATTCATCTTAAAACTCACCTAACCTATAACCTATTCCCCATAGAGTTTTTATATATTTAGGTTTTGAGGGGTTATCTTCTATTTTTTTTCTTAACCTTCTTATATGTACGTTAATTATATTATCATCTCCAAAATAATCTTCATTCCAAACTAAATTAAAAATTTGTGCCTTTGTAAAAACCCTTTTAGGATTTTTTATAAAAAGCTTTAAGATTTCAAATTCCTTTGCTGTTAATTTTATTTTAGTTTCTTCTTTTATTACTGAAAAATTATCTAAATCAACCGTTAGATCATCAATATTAACAATATTTTTCACTTCATTTTTAGATGCTTTTAAATATTTAGTATTACGCCTTATAGAGGCTTTAATCCTTGCTACTAATTCAATCATTGAAAATGGCTTAGATATATAATCATCTGCCCCAAAGCCTAATCCTACCGCCTTATCTACATCACTATCCTTTGCTGACATAATTAATATAGGTATTAAACTTTCTTCTCTAATAACTTTCATAAAATCCATCCCATTAAGTTTTGGAAGCATTAAATCAAGAAGTATCAAGTCAAAGGAATACTCTCTAAACAACTCAATGGCTTCTTCCCCATTAAAGGCAGTTATTACCTCAAATCCATCTTTAATTAAATGATTTCTTACCATTTCACTTATTGATATATCATCTTCAACAAGCAGAATTTTATTTACCATATTAATCCTCCCATGTTATAAATTACTGTACTATATAGAATTATATCAGATTCTTACAGTTTTTTGTATTTTTTTCATATGAAGTCATAATAAATCTTTAATTATCCTACAAAATATCCTTTTTTAAAAATTATGTTTTTTTCTATGCAAATCTTTGTTAAAATATTAATTAATAAACTTTAATGATTTATTTTTAAGTGTAGTGCTTTATCTACATTTTTCTTTTTATTTCAGTATTTAGTTATATATAGATTACTAAATCCTTTAAAATGAAAGAAGGTATATTATGAAAAAATCAATAATTATGAATATTCAAAAGTTTTGTGTCCACGATGGTCCAGGAATTAGAACCACTATTTTCTTTAAGGGCTGTCCTTTAAATTGTATTTGGTGTCATAATCCAGAAAGTCAAAGATTTAATAAGGAAATAATGTTTGATTATGAAAAATGTAGTAAATGTGGCGAATGTATAAAAAGATGTAAATCTAAAGCATTATCAATTAAAAAAGGAATTATACACTATGATCCATCTCTTTGTAATTTCTGTGGAGTCTGTATAGACTTTTGTATTAATAATGCTAGAAGTTTAGTAGGTAAAGTTTTTAGTGTTTCTGAGTTATTGAAAGAAATTGAAAAAGATATGATTTTTTATGAAGAATCCGGTGGAGGAGTTACTCTCTCTGGTGGTGAAGCTATGGAACAAATAGACTTTATTAAAGATTTAGTTAAACAATGTAAAAGTAAGGGAATATCTATAGCCATTGACACATGCGGTTATACTCCCTTTGAAAATTTTGAAAAGATATTTGATTATGTAGATATATTTTTATACGACATAAAACTTATTAATTCAAATAAACATAAAAAATATGTTGGAGTATATAATGAACTTATACTTAAAAATCTAAAAAAGCTTTCTGATAAAGGGGCTAATATACATCTTAGATTACCACTTATAGAACCTATTAATACTTCTGATGATGATATATATAATCTTTTAGATTATTTAAAGGATATAAATATTTCTAAAATAAATTTATTACCATATCATAAAATAGGTGGTCATAAGTATAAAAAGCTTAATATTAAATATGATTTTAAATCTATGAAAAAACCTTCTGATAAGAGATTAGAAGAAATAAAATTACTTTTTAAAAACAATAATTATAATGTTAAAATAGGGGGTTAATAAAATGAAAAGAGGATTCAATGAAAGAACTAAAAAACTAAGGGAAGAAAGTATTAAGACCCAACCCTTTATATCAATAGAAAGGGCTAAGTTATATACTGAAGCTTACAAGAAATATGAAGGGTGTGTTTCTACTCCTATATTAAGAGCATTATCCTTTAAATACTTTATGGAAAATAGAAGTTTATGCATTAATGATGGAGAGTTAATTGTAGGAGAAAAGAGTGAAAAGCCCCAGGGTGCTCCAAGTTTTCCAGAGTTATGTTGCCATACTTTGAAAGACTTTGATGTAATGGATTCAAGGAAAAAAATTTCTTTTAAAGTTTCTAAGGAAGCTAGAAAAGTCCAAGCTGAAGAAATAATCCCCTATTGGAAGGATAAATCAATTAGAAAGAAAATATTTGATTATATGTCAGATGATTGGATTGATTGTTATGAAAATGGTATATTCACTGAATTTATGGAACAAAGAGCACCTGGACATACAGTTGCTGATGGTAAAATATATAAAAAAGGTTTCTTAGACTTTAAAAAGGATATTCAAAGGGAAATTGATAATTTAGATTTAATTAATGATAAAGATGCCTATGATAAGTTAAACCAATTAAAGGCTATGAAAATATCCTGTGATGCTATTATTATTTATGGTAAACGTTATGCTAAATATGCAAGAGAACTTGCTGAAGATGAAACTGATGAAAATAGAAAAAAAGAGTTACTTTTAATTGCAAAAAATTGTGATCAGGTTCCAGCTAATCCTCCAAAAACATATCATCAAGCTTTACAAATGTATTGGTTTGTTCATATAGGAGTAACCACTGAACTTAATATATGGGATTCGTTCAGTCCAGGAAGACTTGACCAACACCTTATACCCTTTTATAGAAATGATATAGAAAGTGGTATTTTAAATGATAAAAAGGCTCGGGAATTACTTGAATGTTTATGGATTAAATTTAATAATCAACCTGCCCCTCCTAAGGTTGGTATAACTTTAAAAGAAAGCGGAACTTATACTGATTTTGCTAATATAAATACCGGTGGTATAACACCTGATGGATTTAACGGTGTAAACGAGGTAAGCTACCTTTTATTAGATACTATGGATGAATTGAAGTTATTACAACCAAGCTCTAATGTCCAAATTAGTAAAAAAACACCTAAAAATTTCATAAAAAGAGCTTGTGAAATATCAAAAAAAGGATGGGGACAACCGGCCTTTTATAATACTTATGCTGTTATTCAGGAGATGTTAAATGCATCTAAATCCATTGAAGATGCTAGAGAGGGTGGAGTTAGTGGTTGTGTTGAAACTGGAGCTTTTGGTAAAGAAGCATTTATTTTAACTGGATACTTAAATATTCCAAAAATATTAGAGCTAACTTTAAATAATGGTTACGATAAGGTTTCAAAAAAACAATTGGGGATAAAAACTAAAGATCCTAGAGAATTTAAGTCCTTCGATGAATTATTTGAAGCTTTTAAAAAACAACTACATCATTTTATCGATATAAAAATTAAAGGTAATAATATAATTGAAAGCATTTACTCTAAACATATGCCTGCTCCCTTTATGTCAACTATAATTAGTGATTGTATAACTAAGGGTAAAGATTATAATGCAGGTGGTGCTAGATACAATACTAATTACATTCAAGGTGTTGGTATAGCTACAATAACAGACTCTTTAGCCTCCATAAAATATAATATTTATGATAATAATAAATTTAGTTTAGATGAGTTATTAAAAGCTATTGATGATAACTTTGAAGGTCATAGACAAATATTAAATATAGTGAAAAATAAAACCCCTAAATATGGTAACGATAATGACTATGTAGATAAAATAATGAAAGATATATTTGATGCCTTTTATTTAGAAGTTACTGATAGACCTAATATAAAGGGAGGAAAATATAGAATAAATATGCTACCAACCACTTGTCATGTCTATTTTGGTTCGGTTATGACAGCAAGTGCAAATGGAAGACTTGCCTATAAACCAACTTCAGAGGGTATATCCCCTGAAAAAGGTGCCGATACAAACGGACCTACTTCTGTTATAAAATCAGCTTCCAAAATGGATCATTTAAAAACCGGTGGTACCCTTTTAAATCAGAAGTTTACACCTTCAGTAGTATCAGGAGATGAAGGTCTTGAAAATATGGCTTCATTTATTAAAGCATACTTCACCATGGATGGACATCATATTCAATTTAATGTTATTGATAAGGAGACTTTAATAGATGCTCAAAATAATCCTGATGAATACAATGATTTAATAGTAAGGGTTGCTGGATATTCAGATCATTTTAATAATTTAGATAAAGCCTTACAGGATGAAATTATACAAAGAACTGAACAATCCTTTTAAACTAATCTAAAATGGATGGCCTAAAATACTTTTAAGCCATCCATTTATTATATTAACAACTTGTTTTTACCTTCGTTTACAGTTTTATTCTTAATAATAACTCCTTAAATATGCATTATAACGTAATATTACTTTCATTACTAATAAAAGTAATATTACCCATGTATTTTATATTGATAATTCATTATTCCGATGATATCGTAAAACTTACGAAGGGAGAGACTCTATGAAAAAAATTACTATAATTCTAATTTCACTATTTATACTTATCAATACCCAAACCAGTTCACTAGCTACTTCCTATGTCATGCATACTGTTAACAAAGGAGATACTCTTTGGAATATATCAAAGGATTTTAATATCGACATTGATAAACTTAAAAACTTAAATGACGATGTAGAAAACAAACTATCTCCAAATAAATTAATAAAAATTAAACCGATATCAAATATATCAATTAAAGTTAATAATAAATTACTTAATCCTGATAAAAGACCTTATTTAGAAAATGACCGTACCTTTGTACCTATTAGATTTATAGCAGAAGCTTTAAATGTAGATGAGATTATATGGAAAAGTAATAGTAAAACAGCCATATTAAAAAAAGATGATAAAATAATAAAACTTCCTATCGGATCTAAAACTGCTAGGGTAAATAATACATATATAAAGCTTGATTCTTATATAAATATTTATGAAGGAAGAACCTTTGTGCCCGTACGATTTGTTTCTGAGATATTTGATTGTATGGTAGGTTGGAATCAAATAAATTATACAGTTTTAATAGATACCACGAATGATTATAACAAAGACTTATATTGGTTATCTCGAATAGTACATGCAGAAGCTAGTGCAGAACCCTTTGAAGGTAAATTAGCAGTTGCTAATGTTATTTTAAACAGAAAAAAAAGTCCAGATTTCCCAAATACAATAAAAGGAGTAATATTTGATACTAAATATGGATATCAGTATACTCCTGCCTATAATGGAACTATCTATAATAATCCTTCATCAGAAAGTGTACAAGCTGCAAAACTAGCTTTAGAAGGTAAAAATAATATATCTACTTGTTTATACTTTTTAAATCCTAGAAAAGCTGATAGTAATTGGATTATAGAAAATAAGACCTTTTATAAAAGGATATCTCTACATGACTTTTACAAATAAATTAATCTTTATATTATACCGCTAAAAGAAAGTAAATTACTTTTTAATGCAAAATAAACATATAAAAGTTGTATTAAACTAAGACCAACAAATGTTTGCTGGTCTTAGTTTGTAGTATATAAAAATACACTCATTGAAATTATCCTTTTTTAATAATATTTAGGTAGTGTAATTTAATTTGTGCTTTTACGTAAAAAAGGCGGCGATTAAATGATTTCGCCGCTTATTCTTGGCTCTTCACTAATCGTCAATGTTATAAGTTATTCCGTGTACACTTTTGTAGTGTATAGGTTCCATTAACCCATCACAATTCTGACA
>VEND01000079.1 GCA_009711765.1 Bacillota bacterium
TTATACAATATTAAAAAAAGCAATGTCTGGTATAGAAAATTTCATGCCTAAGCCCTTGTATAAAATCAAGCAATCACAACAGTTAATAATGCATAAAGCCTTTGTTTAACCGTACTTTGACGATTTTAAGTTTGTATTTTGGGGAAACTCTAATAAATTTAATGTAGGAACAGTTTTTATAATAAAATTACCTTTATATGGTGGTGAAATTAATGAAAAGAATACAAGTGATTGATGATGAAGCTTTTATTTGCAAAACATTAAAGGAAGGTCTTACTGATATTGGTTATGAAGTTAAAACCTCTCTTACAGGTGAAAATGGATTAAGGAAAATAGAAAGTTTTAAACCTCTTATAGTATTTCTTGATATGAGATTAGAAAGGGTAAATGGAATAGATTTAATTGAAAGGATTAAAAAAATAGATGAAGATATAGAAGTTGTTATAATGACAGCTTTTGGAGACATAGAGACAGCCGTTAAAGCAATAAAAAATGGAGCCTTCGATTATATAAACAAACCCCTTGATTTAGAAGAGATTAACTTAATTATTGCTAAAGCTTTAAAAAGTATAGAAGTAAAAAGAAAATTAAATTCATATGTAAAGGAAAAAAAGTTAAAGGATGAAGCTATTATAGGGAATAATCCAGTTATGAAGGAAGTGTTTGAAAAGATTAATATAATAGCAAAAAATGATGTTACCGTATTGATTAGAGGACAAACAGGTACAGGGAAGGAAATGGTTGCTAATTCTATTCATAAAAAAAGTAATAGAAGGGATTCATCAATGCTTTCTATTAATTGTGGTGCACTACCAAAAGAACTTGTAGAAAGTGAATTATTTGGTTTTGAAAAAAATGCATTTACTGGGGCTTTTAAAAGAAAAAAAGGATTACTTGAAATTGCAGATGGTGGAACTGTTTTACTTGATGAAATAGGAGAACTTTCATATGATACACAGACAAAATTACTAAGGGTTTTAGAGACGAGAAAGTTTAAAAGAATCGGTGGAGTTGATGATATAGAGGTTGATATTAGAATTATTGCAGCTACTAATAAAAACTTAGAAAAGGCGATAGAAAACAATGAGTTTAGAGAGGATTTATTTTATAGATTAAATGTAGTACCTATTAAAATCCCATCTTTAAAAGATAGAGGGGGAGATGTATTAATTTTAGCTAAATATTTTCTTAATAAATATAATAAAAAATTTGGTAAAGAGATAAAGGGATTTGATGATGAAGTTAAAGATAAGCTTTTAAATTATCATTGGCCTGGAAATGTAAGGGAGTTAAAAAATGTCATTGAAAGGATAACAATTTTACATGATACTCCTTTTATTAATCTTAATCATCTTCCTTTAGAAATTAATAAACCCCTAGGGGAAAAGACTAAAGATAATGAAGTAAAAGTATCAATAAATGAATCATTCTCTTTAGAAAAAGAAGTTGAAAAATTAGAAAAAAAATATATTAAAATAGCTTTAGATAAATGTAATAATAACTATTCTAAGTCAGCAAGTCTTTTAGGGATAAGTCGTTTTGCACTTAAAAGAAGAATTGAAAAATACTTTTAGATGGGCGATTTCGCACTAATGTTGCGGAATCGCTCAATTATTGTGAGTGAAACTGCACATATTAAAAATTGCAAAATAGAGAAATGTCTAAAAATACAGAAAATTCTAGAAAATCCATATTGGCATTATATTTGCAACTTATAATAAGTGAGTTTGAATATAATTAAGGGGGTTTTTATATGGAAAAACATCAAGAAAAGAAAGGGTTTTTAGAGAAACTTAAATCTATGGGACCTGCAGCAATTGTAACAGCTGCTTTTATAGGTCCAGGAACTGTTACAACAGCTTCCATGGCTGGTGCGAATTTTGGATATGCATTAATTTGGGCAATGGTATTTTCTATTTTTGCAACGATAGTTCTTCAGGAAATGGCAGCTAGATTAGGTATTGTAACTAGATTTGGATTAGGTGAAGCATTAAGGGATCAATTTGAGAATCCAGTTGCAAGATTTATTAGTATTTTCTTAGTTGTTTCAGCAATAGGTGTAGGTTGTGCTGCTTATGAGACAGGAAACATATTAGGGGGAGCCCTAGGGCTAGAAGCTATAACCGGTATATCAATGAATGTATGGGGACCGGTAATGGGAATAGGAGCATTTATATTACTTTATACAGGAAGTTATAAGATAGTTGAAAAGGTTCTTATAGGTTTAGTTGTAGCAATGAGTTTAGTATTTATTACAACAGCTATCATAGTAGGTCCAGAATGGGGAGAGATACTTAAAGGAATGTTTGTACCGTCAGTTCCAGAAGGTTCAACAATGTTTATTTTAGCATTAATAGGTACAACGGTTGTACCATATAACTTATTTTTACATGCATCTGCAGTTCAAGAAAGATGGAAGGATGCATCAGGGTTAAAAGAATCTAGAACAGATATATTATTTTCTATTATATTAGGTGGATTAATAACACTTTCAGTTATAATAACAGCTTCTGCAGCGTTTTTCTCTTCGGGAGTAGGTATAGGTAGTGCAGGGGATATGGCTGTTCAATTAGAACCTTTATTAGGTAAGTGGGCTAAATATTTCTTTGCATTTGGATTATTCTCAGCTGGATTAACATCTTCAATAACAGCACCATTAGCTGCTGCATATGCAACTGCTGGAGCGTTAGGATTTAGTAGAGATTTTAAAGATAAGCGCTTTAAAGCTATTTGGATGATAGTTTTACTCATAGGAATTATTTTCTCAGCGATAGGTCTAAAACCAATAGCTGCTATAATATTTGCACAGGCTGCAAATGGTATTTTACTTCCTATAGTTGCAATTTTCTTATTATATATTATGAACAATAAAGAAAGACTAGGGGAATATGTAAATGGTAAAGCAACTAATATTTTAGGAGGAATTGTTGTTTTAGTAGCTGTATTTTTAGGAATTAAGAGTTTATTAAGTGTAATGGGAATAATGTAAATAAAACACTAAAGGTTTATCCTTTGGTGTTTTTAGATAGGTTAAGGAGGATTGAATGGATAACTTATTTCAAGAGGTACCACATATAATAAGAAAACTTATAAGAAATGAAAAGATAAAAGAAAATACTTCGGGTATATGTAATGGGTTTGTACAGGGAAATTTAGTTATTTTACCAAAGGATTTAGCATATGACTTTTTACTTTTTACCCAGAGAAATAAAAAAGCATGTCCTTTATTAGAAGTTACAGATGTTGGAGAAAAGGAATTTAAAAATATTGCGAAAGGTTCCGATATTACAACTGATATACCTAAATATAGAGTTTATAAAAGTGGTCACCTTAAGGGTGAGTATACTGATATAAAGTCCTTTTTTAGAAAGGATTTTGTCTCTTTTATATTAGGTTGTTCCTTCACCTTTGAATCGGCTTTAATGGATGAGGGAATAGAAATTAGACATATTAAAGAAAATAAAAATGTGCCTATGTATATTACTAATATTGAGTGTAAACCAGCAGGAATTTTTAAAGGTCCTATGGTTGTAAGTATGAGACCCATACCCTTAGAGAGATTAGTTAAAGTAATTAATATAACCTCAAAATATCCTGATGTACATGGAGCACCTATACATATAGGGGATCCATCAAAAATAGGTATAAAGAATATTAATAATCCTGATTTTGGAGATTCTGTTAATATAAATAAAGGAGAAGTACCTGTATTTTGGGCATGTGGTGTAACACCCCAGGCAGTAGCTATGAATGTAAAACCTGAAATTATGATTACCCATGCTCCAGGATGTATGTTTATAACAGATATAAAAAATACTGAATTAGCTATTTTTTAGAAAGGGGATTTATATGTTTAATGTTGACTTAAATTGTGATTTAGGAGAAAGTTTTGGAAACTATGTTTTAGGAAGTGACGAAAAAATATTAGATTATGTAACAAGTATAAATGTTGCCTGTGGTTTTCATGCTGGAGATCCTATCGTTATGGATGAAACTGTAAAAATGGCAATTAAAAAAGGTGTATCTATAGGAGCCCACCCAGGGTATCCAGATTTATTAGGTTTTGGAAGACGTAATATGGATATTAGTTTAAAGGAAGCTAAAGCTTATATGATATATCAGATAGGAGCATTAAAAGCTTTTGTTGAAGCAAATGGAGGAAAACTTCAGCATGTTAAGCCCCATGGAGCAATGTATAATAAAGCAGCTAAAGATTATAATTTAGCTAAAGCATTAGCTGAAGCAGTTTATGAAGTGGATAAAGATATTATATTTATGGGAATATCTAATTTAGAGTCTGTAAAGGCTGCTAAAGATATAGGTTTGAAGGTTGCTAATGAGGTATTTGCAGATAGAGCATATAATAAAGATGGTACATTAGTATCTAGAAAAAAAGAAGGTGCAGTAATACATGATACTAGAAAATGTGTAAGTAGAGTTTTAAATATGGTCAAAAACAAAAGAGTAAAAACCATTAATGGTGAAGAGATTGATATTTATGCTGATAGTATATGTGTACATGGTGATAATGAAAAGGCATTGGAATTTACTAAGAATCTAAAGAAGAGTCTTCTAAATGAAGGTATTAATGTTAAATCATTAATGGAAATTAAGTAATTAAAGGAGTTTTTTATATGAATGAATTAAGATATTTACCCTCTGGAGATAGTAGTTTAATTATAGAAGTTGGTAATAAAATTTCTGAGAATATAAATAAAAAAATAAGAGATTTAGTATATTGTATAAACAAAGCTAAAATTAAGGGAATTGTTGAATTGATACCAACATACAGTACAATTTTAATATCCTATGATCCTATAAAAATATCTTTTAATGGGCTAGTTGAAAAATTAAAGGAAGTAGAAAAAAATATGAAAGAAATTAAACTACCTGAAGCTTTAGTTATTCACATACCGACTCTTTATGGTGGAGAATACGGTAAAGATATTCAATATGTTTCTAAACATAACAATATAACAACCAAAGAAGTAATAAAAATTCATAGTGAAGCTAAATATCTTGTTTATATGTTAGGTTTTACTCCTGGATTTCCCTATCTAGGAGGTATGTCTGAAAAAATATCTACACCTAGATTAAAAACACCCAGAGAAAAGATCCCTGCTGGTTCAGTTGGCATTGCAGGTAGCCAAACAGGAATATATCCTATAGATAGTCCAGGGGGTTGGAGGCTTATAGGAAGAACACCTATTAAACTATTTAATTTAGATAGAGAAAAAGAGGTATTATTAAAGGCTGGAGATTATCTTAAATTTTATCCTATAGATGAAGAAGAATATAAAGAAATAGAAAAAAAGGTTAAAAGTAATGAATACCAAATTAAGAAAACTATCTTAGAAGGTGATAATTAAATGGGATACTTAAAGATAAAAAATCCTGGGTTATTAACTACTATTCAGGATTTAGGAAGAATAGGTTATCAACAATATGGTATACCCGTTGCTGGAGCAATGGATAGATATGCTTTAGAACTTTCTAATATACTTGTTGGTAATAATAGATATGAAGGTGTATTAGAAATGACATTTATGGGAGCTGAAATAGAATTTAATATAAATACAAAAATAGCTATAACAGGTGCAAATATGAAACCTACAGTTAATGGTGAAAATATAGAAATGTATAAAACTATTTATATAAACAAAGGGGATATTTTAAAGTGTAATGGATTAATAAAGGGGTGTAGAAGTTATTTAGCTGTTTCAGGAGGATTTGATATTTGTAAAGTTATGGAAAGTAAATCAACCTATCTTAGAGCTAAAATAGGAGGGTTAAAAGGTAGAAAACTAAAGCCAGGGGATAAACTTAAAGTTAATAAAAGTGATTATACATTAGGAGTTAGAAAAATTCCTAAGGATTTAATACCAGAATATAAAGATGAGATTACAGTTAGGGTAATTATGGGGCCTGAAGAGGATAGATTTACTAAAAAGGGAATTAATACATTTTTAGAAGAAGTATATACAATAACTAATCAATCCGATAGGATGGGCTATAGATTAGATGGAGAAAAAATTGAGCATTTAAATGGAGCAGATATCATATCAGGTGGTATTAGTTTTGGTGCTATTCAGGTTCCTGGCCATGGAGAACCTATTATAATGATGGCAGATAGACAAACAACAGGTGGTTATACTAAAATAGCAAATGTTATTAGTTATGATCTTCCATATCTTGCACAACTTAAACCTGGGGATAAAGTAAGATTTGAAAAAACAGATATTTCAAATGCACAGAATTTAATTAAAAAAAGAGAAAGTAAAATATTAAAATTAATAGATGGTTTTAAAAAAGAGAAAGTTAAGCCTAAAGGTGAAATAAGAAACTTTAAGATAAAGTTTAAAGGGAAAACTTTTAATGTGGGAGTACAGGAAATTAAATAAAAGATTAAAGAGGCTTTGTTGGATTCTGAATTCAACAAAGTCTCTTTAATTGTTACGTTTTATTAATAATTACTATGTAATATTTAACACTAAAAAATATATTGTTAAAATATTCTGAATTGTTATATAATGGTTTTATAGCTTAAAAATTGAAAACTAAAATGCTTTAAATAGAGGTGAGAAGAATCTTAATAATAATTTAAACCCCATACTAAATTTTAGGAGTGGTAGTGATGATTTTTAGTATATAACTTATATAAAATTAACTAATAAAGCCAATATAGGAGGATGAATATGTATTCAAGAGCTTATTCAAATAATGATTATGAAAGTGTAAGGGATTTTTTAAATGAATTATATATCCTTAATAAAAATCAACATAGCTGGTTAATGGCAAGATGGGAGTATGCAGAGTATTTTGTTAGTCCTTTATATACAATTATAGGACGTGATAACTGGATAAGTACAATGAGATTATGGATTAATGATGATTTTAAAATTGTAGGTATTATACATTCAGAAGAACCTAGCGAAGAGGCGTTTATTCAAATCCATCCAGATTATCGCCATATAGAAAAAGAGATGATAAATTGGGCAGAGAAAAATATAGCATTTAAAACAGATGATGGTACTAAAAAGTTAGTAATACATTGTCATGATGGTGATGAGCATAGAGAAAAGCTTTTAAAGGGTAAAGGGTATAAAAAAAGTGATAGGTTTGAGTATTTAAAATGGCAAACTTTAGATAAAGAAATTGAAGATGCTAAACTACCTAAAGGATATAGTATTCATAGCGCAGAAGATGGTATAGATGTAAAGAAAAAGAACAAGTGCGTAGTAAGTGCTTTTAATAACGAAGATTATAATGAAATTGAACCTGATAAAGAGGATATATCTATATTTAAAAGTGTAGAAAATGCACCGATGTATAGAAAGGATTTAGAGATTTATACTGAAGATGATAATGGGGATATGGCTTCATATGCACTTATTTGGTTTAATCCAGTTACTAAGACTGGAGTGTATGAACCGGTTGCAACAAATAATAAACATCAACGAAAGGGTTTAGGTAGAGCTGTTATAATTGAAGGCTTAAAAAGACTTAAAAGTTTAGGTGCTAAAATAGCCTATGTAGGCTCAGCAGATGAAAAAAGGAGTTCTTTTTATAAAAGCGCAGGCTTTAAAGAGTATGATGTTTATAGAAAATGGGTTAAAGAAATAGATTAAGTTGATTTTAAAAATATTAGGAGGTGCTTTAAATGATTCTTAAATACGGTAATTGCTCGGTGCAGTTTTAAAAAACTGATAACAGTTGTATCGAGCAAAAGATTTAGTTATCAGTAAACTGCACTAATAATAATTAATAATATTAAAAGGAGTGTAGTTTAATGGATTTAGAAAAAATGAAGGAAGTTTGGAAAAAAGAAGAAAATTATTCCTTTAAAGGGTGGGATTTTTCCCATATAGAAAATCGTATGAAAGAAGATAAATTACCCTGGGATTATAGACAAATAGTTAAATCATATATGGAAAAAGAAAAAGTACTACTAGATATGGGAACAGGTGGTGGTGAATTTCTTTTATCATTAAATCCTACATCTGGATTAACCTATGCTACAGAAAGTTATCTTCCTAATATAGAACTTAGTAAAAAAGTTTTAACTCCCAAAGGAATAGAAGTAAGGCCTGTTAGTGATGATAATAATTTACCATTTAAAGATAATTATTTTGATATTGTTATTAACAGACACGAATCTTTTTCATTATCTGAAATTAATCGTATATTAAAATCTAGAGGAGTTTTTATAACCCAACAGGTAGGAGGTAGAAATAATAGAGAATTAGCAAAATTTCTATTAGGGGAGTATCCAAATATAATAGACAGTGGGTTAAATCTTAAAAAAGCATTGAAAGAAATAAAAAATACTAGCTTTAAGGTAATTAAAAAGGATGAGTGTTTTCCAAAGACATACTTTTATGATGTGGGAGCACTAGTATATTATGCAAAAATTATTGAATGGGAGTTTCCAAACTTTTCTGTAGAAAAGTGTTTTGATAAGTTAGTTAAGCTAAAAAGACAAATAGAAAATAAGGGGTATATAGAGACTACAGAACATAGATATCTTTTAGTTGCTAGAAAAAAATAAGTATAATTTAATACTTATAATAAACAGTTCACATAATATATGTGGACTGTTTGATTATCTAATATATAAAAATATAAGTGGGGGATGATCAATATAGATTTTTATAACCATGAATTTTATATAAGAAAGTGTTTAAAGTTAGCTATTTCCGCCGGAAAGAAGGGAAAGGATACTTTTGGGGCTTTAGTTGTTTATAATGATACAATACTTGAGGTTTCTGAAAATACTGCTGATTATAGTAAGGGTTTATTTGGACATGCTGAATTTAATGTTGTTCATATATGTGCTAATAAATATTCTGATGAAGTTTTAAAGGAAAGTATTCTTTATACAAGTTGTGCACCATGTACTAGATGCTTAATGTCTATTCTTTCATTAGGTATTAAAAAAATAGTATATAGCGTTTCATATGATTCTTTTAATAAATTATTACCCTTTGAAAATGCTACATATGATTATGTAAATATATTAAAGGAAATGAATATTGAACTTCAAATGATAGGTCCTATTTTAGAAGATGAAGGGATGCATGTTTTGGAGTGGTGGGGAGGAGTTAAACGTCCTTTAAAAGATTTATTAAAAGAAGCTAAAAAGCAACGAATGAACAATTCATAATGAAAAGAAAGATAAAAATAATAGGGGGAGTTTTTATATGGATGTAAAATATATTAAAAATGGAAAATTAAATTCAAAGGAGATACTAGAAGTATTTAAAAGTGTTGGCTGGAATAAAGAAGAGGATAATATTATTGAGGCTTTTAAAAATTCATATTATATTACAGCCTATGTTAATGATAAATTAGTTGGTTTTTCAAGGGCAATTTCAGATAATCATTACTATACAGGAGTTTATGATGTAATAGTTATGCCAGAGTATCAGAAAAATGGGATAGGAAAAAATATGATGAATATTATATTAGATGAATTTAAGGGAACTTACTTTTTCTTAACGTATACTGAAGGAAAAAGGGAATTTTATGAAAAGTGTGGTTTCAAAGATAATGATAACTCTATGTGGATTCCAAGATAATAAAGAGTTTATAGGAGTAGTTTAATGAATAAAAAAAGGGATATTAATAAGTGGATTACAAAATCTATTATAGATTTTGTTAATGAATCTAAAGAAAATACTTTAGATAAAAATTTAAATGAAAAGGCATGGGGATCGCCTCTAGTTGGATTCTCAAGAGGGGATGATAAATTATATTCTTTTTTAAAAAAAGATATTGGAGATTTTTATTTAACTCCCTATGAGATGTTTTCTAAAACTTATCCTGATATTAAGTTTAAATCTAGTGAGTTAGCAATTATATGTTGGATATTACCACAAACAAAGGAAACAAAATCTGAACAATATAATAAAAAATACTTTCCTTCTAAAAGAGCAGTTTTATCAAGGGTAAATGGAGATAAGTTTAATAAAAAAATTGGAAAGTTTGTTATAGAGTTATTAAATAAAGAAGGCTTTAGTGCGTTATCTCCTATATTATCTCCATTGTGGGATAATAAAAAATCTAAAAAATATGGCTATGCATCCACTTGGTCAGAAAGGCATGCTGCATATGTTTCAGGTTTGGGAACCTTTGGTTTATCAGATGGTCTTATTACAGCTGTAGGGAAAGCTATGAGATGTGGTTCTGTAATAGCAAAACTTGATATTAAACCAATAGATAAAAGTTACAAAAAATATAATGAGTATTGTTTATATTTTAAAAATAGAAGTTGTATGAAATGTGCAGAAAGGTGCCCTGCAAAGGCTATAACAGAAAAAGGTCATGATAAAATAAAGTGTAGAGAATATCAAAGACAAACAACTAGTAAGTATATCAAAAATGAATATAATATTGACTCAAGTTACTGTGGATTGTGTCAGTTTAAAGTTCCCTGTGAATCTAAAATACCTTAAATAATACTATATAAAGCATATATTAAAAGCTCTAGAGATAATCTCTAGAGCTTTTATATTTATGTTTAGTTTATAAAAGTTATAAGTTTATATAATAAACTAGGTTTTGAGGTTAAGGAAGTTTATCTCTTTAGGTATTCTTCTAAGGTTAAATTGTTTTTAGTTATTATCCTTGCAGGGTCTTTACCTACATAGCGGATGTGCCATGGTTCATAATTATACCCTGTTATATGCTTTTTACCCCTTTGATAACGTATTATAAATCCAAACTTATAAGCATTTTTTTTAAGCCATTTTCCTTCCTTTGTTTCACCAAAGTATTGTGATAAACCAAAGTTTACTGATTTACTTGTTACATCCATACTAAGGCCTGTTTGATGTTCACTTTCCCCTGGCTTTGCACTATACTTATTTGCTTTTTTCATACCCATCCTCATAGCCTTTGAAGAAAATATTACCCTTTGTCTATCATAGGATCTAAACCCAGATAGAGCATATAATTTAATTCCTTCAGATTCTGCTTTTTTAAATAATTTTTCAAGGGCATAAGCTGCATCTTGTCTCATTAATTTCTTTTGATGATATTCTTTAAAGGGAAATAATACATTAGGTACAATAAGATTTTCTGGGAAATAAGTAGAAGCTAAACTATAGTTTTTATTTACAAGTACTAATACATCCCTAGGATTTGATACAATAAAATGATCAGTAAGTAAAGCTTTTTTTAAAGTCTTTTTTGTATTTGGACCATATATACCATCATTAACTAAGTTTTTATATTGACTTTGAAAGTCAGTAATTATTTTTTTTGTAGTTTGATTATAATTACCATCCTCATTTAATCCATATCCTAAATTATTTAACGCTTTTTGAACCTTTAAAACATCTATTCCTTTACTTTGAAAATTAAGAATACCTTTAGGTAAATCATTAACTAAAGAAAGGGTATTTTTATCGGGAATATATAACCTTTGCCTGGTGAATATAGTATTTTTTTCTAGATTGTTTGTAATTTTCAAATTTTCTATAGAAATGTTAAATAGTCTTGATATCTTATAAAGAGTATCGCCCTTTACTACAGTATAAAATCCATAATTTTTTCTAGGGATTTTTAATTTATCTCCAGGATATATAAAAGTTGTATTTAATTTATTTAAAGATTTTATTTCATTTACAGTGACATTGTATCTATTTGCTATTTTGAATAATGTATCTCCTTTTTTTACTGTATATGTTATAAGAGACTTAACTTGAGATTCATTTATTAAGCTATTTTTTTCAGCCTTTACAACATTTAAATTAGCAAAGGGAATAGATGCTATTAATAATGAACCAATCATGATATTAACTGTTTTTATTTTTAGATCTGGTAAATTTTTATTTATATACTTTTTAATATGATTTTGAAAGTTTTTGTCTAATTTATCATTATTTCTTTCTACCTCGTTAAATTCTTCTGCAAATTCATTTAATTGTTGGTTTAAAAAAAGTATAAATATATTACCCTCTTTGGCTTTAACTATTTTATGACCTAAAATTAAGTTCATTTTCATATCATTCCTTTATAATATTAATAGGATTATTATATACTTTATAAAATTTTTTTATTAAATGTTAATTAAATATTTAAAACTTTTCTTTTATTATTAAGATTTTTTATAAAAAATAAATCAATTATGTTAAAATATAATAGTAGTGTATTTTAGAAAGGAGCTTATATGAGATATAACATTATTGAAGAAAATGATAATATAATTATTAAAAATATTAAAAATTTCATTCCTGAACATATATTTGAATGTGGACAATGCTTTAGATGGGAAAAAAATGAGGATGGAAGTTATACTTTAGTTGCATATAAAAAAGTTATAAATGTTTTGAAAAATGGAAATGATCTTTATATAAGAAATACTAATATGAAGGATTTTAAAGAAATATGGTATAATTATTTTGATTTAGATACAGATTATGAAGAAATAAAAAGAAAATTATCTAATGATAAAGTGTTAAAAGAGGCAATAAAGTTTGGAGAAGGCATAAGGATTTTAAATCAGGATGAGTGGGAAATACTTATATCTTTTATTATCTCTGCAAATAATAGAATCCCTATGATTAAAAGAGCTATTGAAAAATTAAGCAAAGAATATGGAGAATTTATTGAAAACTTTGAGGGGAAGGATTATTATACTTTTCCAAAAGCTAAGGATTTATATAATTTAACAATAGAAGATGTTAAAAAATGTTCTACAGGATTTAGAGCAAAATATATAGTTAAAGCAGCGAAAATAGTTTATAATAAAGAAATTAATCCTTATAATATTAAAAATTTACAAACTGATAAGGCAAGGAAGGATTTAATGAAATTTTCCGGTGTAGGACCTAAGGTTAGTGATTGTATAATGTTATTTTCAATGAATAAAAGGGATGCATTCCCCATTGATGTATGGGTAAAAAGGATAATGGAATACTTTTATCTTGAAAATGATGAAAAACTAAAGAATATACAAAAGTATGCCCAGAATAAATTTATGGACTTAGCAGGATTTGCTCAACAATATTTATTTTATTATGCAAGGGAATTAGGAATAGGAAAATAATAAGGGGGACAAGCTTTTGTTAGGTACAATAGTTAATAGTCTAGCTATTATAATAGGTGGAATGTTAGGTGTTATGTTTAGAAATGGTTTAAGGGAAAGATTTAAAGAAACGATAATGCAAGGCTTGAGTCTTTCTGTTATTGTAATAGGACTTATGGGAGCATTAAAGGCAGAAAATATTTTATTAGTAATAATAAGTATAGTTATTGGTAGTATTATAGGTGAAGCAGTAAAAATAGAACAAAAGTTAAATAGTTTAGGTGATTTTATAGAAAGTAAAGTTAAGGGTGACTCAAATGTTTCTAGGGGATTTGTAACAACTTCTTTAATATATTGTGTTGGTGCAATGGCAATAGTAGGAGCTTTAGAAAGTGGATTAACTGGAAATCATGAAACTTTATTTGCTAAATCAATACTTGATGGAATATCTTCTATAATATTTTCATCTACTTTAGGAATAGGTGTTGTTTTTTCATCTATAAGTGTTTTTATTTATCAAGGAGTGATAACCCTTTTAGCATCATCTTTAAAAACATTATTAACAGATGCCGTTGTAACAGAAATGTCAGCAGTAGGTGGAATATTGATAATGGGTATAGGTTTTAATATATTAGAGGTAAAAAAGATAAAGATAGGTAATATGTTACCTGCAGTATTTATACCTATTATATATTATGCACTTAAATTATTATATTTCAATATAATATAATAAGCCTTAAGTGTTTTAGATTTTAAAATAAGTTGTTTTATAAAAATATATTTTATAAAGGGGAAAGTTACAATTGAACAAAAATAAGAAAATACCTTATTTAAATTTAATACCGATATTAATTATTTCCTTTGTGTTGTTTAAATTCATAAACAATATGGAATTTGTAAATATAAGTCTAATTTTAGGAGTATTAAGTCCCTTTATAGGGGCCTTTGCAATAGCCTATTTAATAAATCCTATGGTTATGAAGATTGAAAAAAACTTTACTATACCTAGAGGATTTAGTATTTTAATATCTTATATTATTGTAATTGGATTAGTCGTTTTTGTTATAACAATAATAACACCAAATATTTTAGAAAGTATTAGTAACTTAGCAACTAATACATCAGAATATGTTGTAACAGGACAAAATTATATTGAAAATCTAGTGAATAAATGGGACTTTTTACATGAATTTGGAATAACCTCTTTTATTCAGGAAAAATCAACTGATTTATTACAAAAGTCATCGGATATTTTATCAAGTGTATTTAATGAAGTTATTAATCAAGCAATAAATGTAACTTCAGTAGTAATTAATTTACTTCTTAGTGTAACTATATCTGTATATTTATTAAAGGATAAAGAAAATTTCATAAGAAAAATAAAAAGAGGTTTATATGCATTTTTACCTAAAGAGAGAGCAAGAAAGCTTATAAGTTTATCTAGAGAAGTGGATACGATATTTTCAAGATATTTAATTGGTAAACTTATAGATTCTATTATAATAGGATTTTTATGTTTTTTAGTTCTTACCATTATGAGAATGCCCTATGCTTTACTTATAAGTGTAATAGTAGGGATAACAAATATGATACCATATTTTGGACCTATAATAGGGGCCGTTCCATCTGTTTTAATAGTTCTTTTTATAAACCCATTAAAGGCTTTATGGGTTTTAATAGCTATTTTAGTTTTACAGCAGTTTGATGGATTAATATTAGGACCTAAAATTTTAGGAGACCAAGTTGGTGTAAAACCGTTTTGGGTTATATCAGCAATAGTGATAGGTGGTGCATTGTTTGGAGTGTTAGGAATGTTAATAGGAGTTCCTGTTATTGCCGTTATAAAATTGTTAGTTGAAAGATATATAGATAGAAAAATTGAAGAAAAGAATATAAAAGAGATATAATGATTGGTCATTATATCTTTTTTCATGTTTATAAGTAGTATTTAAAAGGCTAAGTAGTGACAATATGTTGGGGCTATATATAGATAGATGTTTAAAAGTTAGAAATTTAAAGAAAATCAAAGAATAAAGAATAAAATAATATATAATTGAATATAATCACTTATAATGGGTATAATTGTGTAAAGATGGTACTTGATTCCAGGCCATGTATTATGTAACATAATATTTGTAGGTGTTAGCACTCATTAATGTTGAGTGCTAATAAAAATGAAAGCAAATAATTTATATAAAAAACTTATAAGGAGGGTGTTAAATGAACATTAAACCATTAGGAGACAGAGTAGTTGTTAAAAAGGTTGAAGCTGAAGAAAAAACTAAA
>VEND01000127.1 GCA_009711765.1 Bacillota bacterium
CATTAGATATTATTAAAAATAATGAAATTCATCTCATTATTATGGATATCATGATGCCTGAAATGGATGGTTTAAAAGCTACAATGAAAATTAGAGAAGATAATAATATACCGGTTATAATGTTATCAGCTAAATCAGAGGATACAGATAAAATAATGGGTTTAAATATGGGTGCTGATGATTATATAACTAAACCCTTTAATCCATTAGAATTAATAGCTAGGGTTAAATCTCAACTAAGAAGATATACATCTTTAGGTAGTTATAAACTTAAAGAAAATGTATTTAAAACAGGTGGTCTTTTAGTAGATGATGAGAGTAAGATTGTATCTGTAGATGGAAAAGAAGTTAAAGTTACTCCTGTTCAGTATAAGATATTAAAACTTCTTACAAAAAATGCTGGAAGAGTATATTCAATAGATGAAATCTATGAAAGAGTATGGAATGAAGAAGCTTATAATGCAGAAAATACGGTGGCAGTTCATATAAGAAAAATAAGGGAAAAGATAGAGATAAATCCTAAAGAACCGAAATATTTAAAGGTGGTGTGGGGAATTGGATATAAAGTGGAAAAATTATAGCCATTCTATAATAACAAAGATAATTGTTTTTTTAATTTCAATAATTTGTTTTTCAGAAGCAGTAACACTTACAATAGATTTATTAAGTTATGAAAGTAATATGAAATATCATGATATTGATATTGGTTTTGAAGATAGTTACTTTCAAGGAAGAGGATTTATATCTGAATCTGATGATCTTATTAACAGTTTAATAAATCTTATTGAGTTTAAAAATGAAGATTATATATTAGAAGGTAATACAATTACAGATAAGGATATTATAACAAAAAAAGAAGATCTTTTTAGGGACTTTAAAAGAAACTCAAGATACTATAAACATGGAATAAGAGAAGGAAATTATGAAAAGTTTGAAGAAGTTTATGCAGATAGAATTTCAAATATAAAGGAAGAATTAATCAAAGAAGATTTAAAAGAATATAAGTTTTATTTAAATAATTTAGAAGCTGATGGCATAATCTACTATGTAAGCGATGGGGAAAATACATATACAAATAGTTTACATAAAGTAAAAAACTTTCATAGAACATATCGCTGTTATTTTAAAATTAATGGTAGTAAGATTCAAATATATCCAGAAGAGATAAATAAAAATCATAATTATTATTGGATACAACCTGAAATAAATAAAGCAAAGCAACAAGGTATTGAATTATATCTTGGATTTACTGATGATTTTTTAAATAAAAGAATAAGTAATTGGAGAGAAAATAAAGAGTATATAAGTAATGGTTTTTCCGAGATAATGTTATTATTAGTAGTTTTTTTATTAACTTTTGCATATCTAATAAAAGTTATAGGAAGAAAATCTTTTAATGATAAAGAGGTAAACTTAAATTTTATTGATAAAATATATAATGATATAAACTTAGTATTATGTTTAGCACTTATAATATTATGGTTAGGTATGGAATCAATAAATTTATCATTTGTTAATAATCTTTATGGGTTTATGTTTCCTATAACATTAATAATAAGTGCTTTAGGTCTATTATTAATACTATCACTAGTTAAACATATAAAAAATAAAACACTTATAAGATATTCATTAATTTATGTTGTATTTCATAAAATATTTACAATTATAAAGGATATATATGATAGTGGAAGTGTGGGAGTTAAGATTATATCAATAGTCTTAGCATATCCAATAATAATATTACTTACTGTTATATTACCACTAACATTTATTTCTTTACCAGTAGTTATAGGATTAGGAGTTTGGATTGCTCTTAAAAAAGTAAAGGAATTTAATGCAATAAAAGAAGGTATAGAGAAAATAAAGGATGGAGATATAAAACATGGTATAAATGTATCTAGTGATGGGGAATTTAAAAGTTTTGCTACAGATATAAATAGTATAACTGAAGGGTTAAATAAGGCTGTAGAAAATGAGCTTAAAAGTGAAAGACTTAAAACAGAATTAATTACTAATGTTTCCCATGATATTAGAACTCCTTTAACATCTATAATTACCTATATAGATTTGTTAAAGAAAGAAACTGATAATAAAAAGGCAAAAGATTATATAAAAATATTAGATCAAAAATCACAAAGATTAAAAACATTAACAGATGATTTATTCGAAGCATCTAAAGCATCAAGTGGAAATATACCTCTAAACTTAGAAAAAATAGATATAATATCTTTAATAACTCAAGGATTAGGAGAATTAGATGATAAAATAAGAGAATCACAATTAGAATTTAATATAAATCATCCTGAAGAGAAAATATATATTAAAGCAGATGGTAAATTATTATGGAGAGCTTTTGAAAATTTATTATCTAATATATTAAAATATTCACTAAAAAAATCAAGGGTATATATAGACATTAATGATATAGGTAATGAAGTAGTATTAACGATGAAAAATATTTCTGCCTTTGGATTAAATATTTCATCTGAGGAACTTATGGAGCGTTTTAAAAGAGGGGATGAGTCAAGAAGTAGTGAAGGTAGCGGCTTGGGGCTATCAATAGCTAAAAGCTTAATAGTACTTCAACAAGGAAAGTTTAATATTGAAATCGATGGTGATTTATTTAAAGTTACAATAAAAATACCAAAATATAAAGAAAATAAAATATAGGTTATAGCGGCGAATATTTTCGCCGCTTATCTTTTTTTAAATAAAAATATTGCATATTCTAAAATATTTAAAAATTTATCTAGACTTTTATCATTAGTTTTATTAGGTAATATAGCAGGGAATTCATTTCCTTCTATAAAATATATTTTTCCATTTTCATCTATAGCTAAGTCTATTCCGATTTCACCAAAATCTCCATATTCCTTATCAATATAAGTGGCAATTTTTATTGCAATATCCTCTAAAGTCTTAGAAGTAGGTATAAATATATTCTTATAATACTTATTTAAATCAGGATAGATAGTTGTATATGGATAACTATCTCCACCTGCACTGTAATTTGTAATAGCAAATGATTCTTTTCCTATTCGGGCATAAGGAGTTCTAGCATATCAATTACCTGAAATATTCTTTTGAATTAAAACACGAATGTCTAAGAATCTATCTTTATACTTTAACTTTCAAACTAAAGTTATCTAAAATACAGACTACATTTAATTTTGAAATAGTTTATATAAATTTCTCTTATACTATATTATTAATATTAATATAATTATACTTTTATTTTGTTAAATCGACTTTTATGTTAAAAAATAATAGATATATACTTTTGACTGACATATAGATGTCAGTTAGTATCTGATATTATAAAACTGTATTAGAAATTAAGAGGGGGATAATTATGATTAATACAGTTACAGGGAAAGTTAAAAAGGAAAATTTAGGTGTTACTTTATCCCATGAACATGTTATTTGGGATACAGATGAAGAGTATGCACATAGGTTATATTTTGATAAAGCATATGAAGAAGAAAAAATAAAAAAGCAATACAAATTATTACTTCCAGTATTTAATAAATTATATAATTCAGGGTGTAGGGCTATTTCAGAAACGTCACCACCCATAGGTGGACAGAATGTAAAGCTTATGTATAAGTTATCTAAAGAGTCCGGGGTTAAAATAATACCAAATACAGGATGGTTATTTCCTAAATATGTTTATAGAGTACATAATGAAAAAGAGCTTGCTAAAAGATGGATTGATGACTTTAATAATGGTTTAGATAAAATTAATGATAATGTTATTTATCCTGGACATATTAAACTTCTTTTAGATAAAGAAACTAAAGAGACTGATATAAAAATGTTAAAAGCAGCAATAATAGCAAGTAAATCAACAGGAATGCCTATACATTGTCATATATTAAAGGCTAAAGAAGCTAGTAAAGTTTTAGATTTACTAAGTAAGGAAAAATTTGATTTTTCTAAATTTTTATGGGCCCATGCTGGTTTAGAAGAAGATAAAGAGGTAATTAAAAAGGCAATATCTAAAGGTGTTTGGCTTGGTTTTGATATGATTAAGAAAGTTAACTATCAAAAGTATTATAATTTAATAAAGGATGCATTAAATGAAGGATATAAAGATAGGATTTTATTATCCCAGGACTATGATTATTATGAAGAAGTAATTAATAAGGGTGAAAATAATCCTTTAGTTAGTTTTTTTACTGATTTTATACCATATTGTAATAATAAAGGTATTTCTAAGGATACAATAAAAAATATAATAACTAAAAATCCAAGTGATTTTTATGATATATAATATTTTCCCGCATTAATTGCGGTTTTTTTTATGTTTAATTTTTCTAGAATATAAAAGTTAAAAGGATAAATACTAACTTAAAGAATGTTTATAGGAGATGAATAAATTGAAGACTTTAGAAAACTGGGATAAATGGAAAAAAAGCCTAGGAAAAGCAGTGGATATAGGTGAAACTATAGGAATGTCTGATGAAACAATAAACACTATAGCTGAAAGGGGAGGTACCTTTTTAGCTAACAATGTAGATGCAAAAAACGATGAAGAAAGGTTATTAAAAGAATTATGGGATGCAGCAGATGAAAATGATAGAAGGGTATTATCTAAGTTAATAGTTAAAATAACAGATAACTAATAAACTGAATAAAAACTTTAGTTAAAGAAAACCATAATTAACAGTACAAAATATTTTTTGAGGTGTAATAAATGGTAAGTAATATAGCTAAACTAGTTTCTTTATTTCTGTTTATCATTATAATATTAAGGATTTTAGGAAAGTCAGTATTAGCCCAATTAGCTCCCCATGATCTTATGACGATTTTTTTTATTGCATATCTAGCCTTTCAGCCCATTAAAATTGAAGGTACATCCCAGGCAATTGTAGGTATTATTGTAATTGCAATAGTCCATGTTGTGATTGGTAAACTTAGCTTTATACAAAAGTTAAATAAATTGATTATCGGGGAACCTACTATCTTAATTCAACATGGAAAAATCATAAAACCTAATTTAAAAAGTAGTCGTTATTCTCTTGGTGAGTTAATTTCATCTATTAGAACCTCTGGATATCATGATATAAAAAATATAGAATATGCTATTTTAGAACCAAATGGCGAATTAAGTATTTTACCAAAAGCAGATATGATTCCGGTTAAACCGAAACATTTAAATATTAAAACAGAGCGGGAGGGATTACCGGTTGCAGTTGTTATTGAAGGTAAAATTCAATATAAAAACTTAAAGTTTATTAATAAAAGCGAAGAATGGTTATTAAAAAAGCTTAAATCCCATGGCTACAATAACATAGATGATATCTTTTATGCTACAGTTAAAGATACAGATTATACTTTAACTACTGATACTTGGAAAAAACATTATAAATAATAGTTTATAAAAATATCAAACTTTAAAGAAAATAAAGAGGGAATAAAAGATATTTTAATAGAAAAAAGATATCTTTTGACTTGTTGAAAACTAAGGTTTATTGGCTGTAGGTATTTAGAAAACTACAGCCTAAATAAATTTATACTAAAAATCATAAGCTGTTTTTACATTTGTTAATCCCACGGATTTTGCTATATTAATAGCATCTAGATATTCTTTTTCTGTTATCTTTCTTTCTAATCCTTTATACTTATAAGCTTCATATTCAGGAAAATATTGAGCCATGATATTTATATAAAGCTTATTAGATATTTCCTTAGATAAAAATTTCATGATTTTTTCTGTACCTGCTAAATTTTCAGGAAGAATTAAATGTCTTATGATTAACCCCCTATATGCAATTTCATTTTTATAGGTTTTTAGATTTCCAACTTGCTTAAACATTTCCTTTATAGCTTCTTTTGTAATAGAATAATAATTTTTAGCTCCTAAATACTTATAAGAGTATGTATCATCTGAAAATTTAATATCTGCTAAATAAATATCTACAATACCATCTAATAATTTT
Source organism: Bacillota bacterium (assembly GCA_009711765.1). Lineage (GTDB taxonomy): Bacteria > Bacillota > Clostridia > Tissierellales > MES13 > MES13. The sequence goes on from VEND01000127.1 coordinate 5,943, forward strand.
AATGTATCTGATAAATCATAGCCATTAGTATTATAAACAATAGGTATATTAAGTCCCTTCTTTGCAGCTATAAAAATAGCTTCTACTATTTGTGGAATTATATGTCCAGGGGAAACAAGATTAATATTATGACAATTACTCTGTTGTAAAGAAAGCATGATTTCAGCTAATTTATCTACTGTGGTATTTTGACCCTCACCACAATGACTTATTTCATAATTTTGACAAAATACACACTTAAGATTACAATGAGAAAAAAATATAGTACCTGAACCGTTTGTACCTACTAATTCCCTCTCTTCACCAAGATGGGGTTGAGCTCCAGAGATGACTACATTTTCTAGAGTGTTACAATAGCCTTTTTCTCCTTTTAATCTATTAACTCCACATTTATGGGGACATAAGACACAGTTTTTTAACTTATCATTTAGGATTTTTACTCTTTTTTTAAGTTCACCACTTGAGAATAACTTCAAGTAATTTGGTGTATACATTTATATCTAGCCTCCGTAGTTTACTTTTAATAGTAAGTTTTCCCAAAACTTTATTAAATAAACAAAATACCCTTACTAAGAAAAGAACTATTATATCGAGCAAAAGCTCATATAATAGTTCTTATTGTCTCCATTTCATATATTTTTTTTCGATAATTGCAATACCTTGATACATTAATGCTGCTAAAACAGCAAGAACAAATACACTCATCATAACCAAATCTAGTTTAAATACTTGACCACCATATACAATTAGATAGCCTATACCTGCTTTAGAAACTAGGAATTCACCTACTATAACACCGACCCAAGAAAGACCAATGTTTACCTTTAAAGTACTTATCATTGTAGGGATATTTGCAGGTAATATTACTTTTCTTAATACTTGGAATTTACTAGCACCAAAGGTTTCAAGCATTTTAATTTTATCACTATCAACTTCTTTAAAACCATTATACATATTCATAATCGTGATAACTATTGAAACTGCTATGGCAGTAACGATGATACCTGAATATCCTGCACCTACCCATATTATAATTATAGGAGCTAAAGCAGTTTTAGGTAAACTATTTAATACAACTAAATATGGATCTAGTACTTTTGATATAAACTCAGACCACCATAAAAGTATAGCTATCAATATACCAAGTATTGTTCCTGAAAGAAACCCAACTATATTTTCAAGTACTGAAATTTTAATATGGTTAAATAATGCACCGGCTTTAATATACTTAATAAATAAACGCCATATTTGAGATGGGTAACTAGTAAGGAAAGTATCTATTAGGTTTAATCTAGCTGCTATTTCCCATATACTTAAACATATTACTAGTATAGAAACTTGAGTAATTAATATAGCTCTTTTTCTTTTTTTAATTTTTTTAATAAAGTTTTTATGTTCTAAAGATATCTTTTTATTATCAGACATGAATATCAAGCTCCTTCCAAATCTGATTGAAATAATGTCTAAACTCTGGAGCTTCTCTACATTTCATTGGACTCCATACTCCACCAGGACAAGTGAGTTTAATATTTATTATGTCTTTAACTTTTGCAGGACGATTTGATAAAATTACAACTCTATCAGCCATAGATATAGCTTCTGCTATGTCTATATATTAGTAGATAAATTTAAAATTTATAATAATAAAGGATTTTTTATTGGATGTTACCGCATTGTCCTACTGGATATATATAATGCAGATTAAATAATTTTACATATACTTAGTAAGATCATTTAATTAGGAATTTAAAACTACAAAATAAAGTGCTAGTTGAAGGAATTCAATGAGTTTTATTGAAAGTAAATATTAAGAAAATAATTTTAAATAAAATAGACTTTGATTGAATTTTAACTTACATATTTATTATACAAGGGGAGATAACATGGAAAGTGAAGCAGCAGAAAGAGGTATAGAATTTATAAGTGATGAAAATATAAACCTAGATGACCAAGATCAGTTAGGGACTAAAATATATTCAAAAAGCTTATATGACATTATAATTAAGTATGATAATAGTAAGCCAATGACTATCGGCTTATACGGGAGCTGGGGATCAGGAAAGTCATCAATAGTTAAAACTGTTAAAGAAAAGCTAAATACTGAATTTAATAATAATGACAAAAAAATTGGGGTAATGACTTATGACGCTTGGAAGTATTCTAATGATGCTTTTAGAAGAAGTTTTATATTAGAATTAAAAAAGGCTTTTCATTTAGAAATGAGTGAAGAATTGGAGACTTTCTACCAAGATACTCACGAAGAAGTCGACCATAGAGTAGAAGTGAAAACTAAAGGTTTATTAATAAGTGGATTTTTAGTTTTAATTCCTTTAGCTACTATTATTTCTTATTTTTTGTTTAATTCATCAAGTGTTATAGATAAGATTGCAATTGGATTGTTTGGAATATACTTATCAGGAATAACATACTTTTTAAAGCAGAGCTTATATGAATACAAAATTAGTGTAACTAAACCTAAGATGTTTTCACCAGAACAATTTGAAAATGCATTTATAAACGCTATTAATACACTAACAGGTAAAAAGACAAGTATTAACAAGTGGTTTAAAAATATAATAAATAAAGAAGTAAAATACGATAAAATAGTGATAATAGTTGACAACATTGATAGATGCCATAGTGAGTTATCAAAAGAATTATTGCTTACAATAAAAAATTTCTTAGAGGTAAAAGACTGTATATTTATAATACCTGTGGATAATGAGGCACTTAAGAATCATTTGGATTTTGATTATAATTATCAAGGTGAAGAATTTTTAAGGAAATTTTTTAATATAACTGTTAGAATAAAAAAATTTACTCCTAGAAATTTACTTGGTTTTACAAGAGGTTTAATTGAAGATAAGGATTTTGGTTTTTCTTCTAAAGTTGCTGATATAGTATCACAAGAATTCTCTAAAAATCCAAGAAGAATTATTCAATTTTTAAATAATCTCTATGCCGAAAAACTTGTAGCTGAAGCTCAAGAAAAAAATGGAGAAGTACCGAAAGGAGCAATTACAGATAATCTAGAATTTCTTGCAAAAGTACTACTAATTCGAGAAGAATGGCCAAATCTATACAATATATTAAATACAAAGCCTAGATTATTAAAATTAATAAATAAAAAGATTATTAATAATCAATATGATAAACAAAATTATTTGTTAGAAGATTTAGATGGTATTAAAAAAATTACTATGACTAAAGAGCAAATACTTTTTTTAAAAAGAACATTAAATATTAGTGTAGAAAATATTGAGCCTTTTTTTAGATTGAGGGACACTAGAAAAGGTATACCTCATGAAATAGTTGATAGTATTTTAAGGCAGGATTTACAGTCTATAAAAGGATACTTGAAAGGTGATAATATAGATTTTAAAACTATTATGAATATACTTTATGAAGAGTTAGATAATGTAATAAAATGGGAATCATTATATGAAACTAGAGGTTTTAGCTTATTAAATTTACTTTTTGAAATAATGTATGATGAGGATTATAAACAAAGTTTTGAAGATGAATATTATAAGTTTAATAAGATTCTAAAGAACAGTAAAATAATTAATTTAATTCCAAAATTTAATAGTGATGCTCTGTTAAATTATGCATATATGCTTTCACAAAAAGGTAAAAATTATCTTAGAGATTACATAATTAAAAGTATTGAAAATAGTGAAGAAAAAGAAATATCCTTTATATATAAGTATATTGACTGCTATACTTTAGATATTAACTCTTTATCTGAAATTAATCATATTGTATACATAATGATTAAAGAAAATGAAATAAATATTAACGAACTTAAGAATTTAATAATTAATAGTGAAGTAGCAAATGCATTAATAAATGAAGATACTATAAATACAATAATAGAATTAATTGATAAAGATCCAAAGGAAGAAAATAAAGATTTTATTAATTTTCTCAGAAAGATGAACGATTTTAAAATATTAGATATTAGTAATAAATTTAAATATATTAATAAGATAAGTGAATTTATTTCTGATAGTAATTATAATATTCACCAATTCTGGATGAAGGCAATGTTAGGTTTCTTAGATGAATTTACTAATGAAACAGAAAATGATAGATTATATAAGCTTTTAACGAGCAGACATTCAACTTCATGGAATCAACTTAATAAAAATAAAAATAACAAAACTTATATAGAAAGTAATAGATTAATATTGAATTTATTCAAAGAGTATTACTTGTATGTAGAGGATAAACAAAATGCAATAGATATAATTATAAAATACTTGAATAGCAATCAAAATCAACAGGTATATTTAGAAGCTAATAATTGCATTAAGGAGATTGTTGATTATTTTGAAGTACATGATTGGAGTTTCTCTCAAGATATTATAAATATGGTAAATGCTTTAGGTAATCATAATCACAAAATTGAGTTTCTAAATACAATAAGTATGATGTTAGATAAAACTGAAAAATCTGGAGAAGGATATATTGGTTTAACTGATTCACAGATACAAAGCACTATAAATATAATATTTAAATTATACTTTAATAATGCTAATCAATCTGAAAAATATAAAGAAATATTAATAGATATATTTGGTATGACCAATATAACTAATAAAGTAAAAGCCAAATTGATTAGTATTTCTAATATTAAGCATCAAAAAGATATATTAAAGTTAGTAGAACTAAATAATTATGAAGATATAACAAAAGTTCTTATAACTAAAATGATTGGAAATGCAAATAATTATAAAGATATGGATGATAGAATAAAATTCATTAAAGATAATGTATCTAAATGGAATATATATGTAAAAGGAGCAATCTTAGAAATTTTAGTAAACTTTAATATAGATGAACCACTTTATTATTTAATATTGGATATATGTATAGACTATGATATTGATTTTTATAAGTCAGAATTTATATCGATACTTGATAAAGTTGAAATGTTATTAAGTAGTAATAATGATAAGATAAAGGAAAAAGGAATAGATATTTTACAGAGAGTAGCAAGTTTACCAAAAAGAAAAGAGTATAAAGAGACGAAGCGATTAATAGTAGAATATTTGGACTAAATAACAATTGTAAGTATATTTCTAATTTTGGGTAAAATGAAAATGGATATTTAAAAAAAATTGTAAAGAAACATATTTAATAGATTAATAATTTGAAAAATTTAAAGACACTCATTTGATTGTGAGTGTCTTTAACTGATATCTTAAGCATAATAAAATTAGGACTGTAGCTTTTTAATTCATTTAATAAATGATGGGTATTTACATATTTATAGACAGGGGTATTATATAAATTACTGTGCTTTAAAAGCCTTGGAATAGATAATAAAGAAGTATCTTATTTATTAATATTAATTTTACAAACTTTGAATACACTACCTAAGGAGTAGTGTTCACTTTACTTGTAAAGGTATAATGCATTATTTAATTGTTCTGACCAACTATATTTACAAATAATTTATTTCCATTCCACTTGATATCATCAACTATATTAGTCAAATATTTTTTCTTTTCTTCAAAAGTTAAATTATCTGCAGAAGAAGCAAATTCTTTTATCATATTTCTTAAAATATCATTATTATTCTTTTCTAATAAGGTTAATTCATGTGTTTTATCAATGTTAATTAACTTTTGTTTAGTATTTTGTAATTCTTTATCTAATTCTTCTATTTGTTTAATGATATATTTACTAGCTATAGATTCTTTATTATTTGATAATTGTAATGTTAGATTTTTTATAGATCTTTCCTTTTCTTTAAGTACTTTTTCTAATCGTTGCTTTTCATTAATTGTTTTTTTTGAGAGTATTGAACATTCTTTAGTTTTATTATTAAGATTTTGCATTAATGCACTATCATCCTTAGATAAAGATATTAATTCTTGCATTATTTCTTTATCAGCAATTTTTCCCGATATGTTTTGAATTTTACATCTACTTCCCCTGGATCTTTCTTTCATTAAACATTTATAATAATGATAAGTACCATAATCTTTTTTATTAACTATTACTCGCATTTTAGAGCCACATTTACATCTAAGTAAGTGAGTTATTAAACCATATTGTCCAGTACCTGCTCTCGGAGCTTTTTTGCTATTTACTTTAAGTTGCTTTTGCACTCTGATCCATGTACTAGAAGGTATAATTCCTTTATGTTTACCAATTGCAACGATCCAATTTTCTTTATCTTTTTTGATAATTTTATTCTTTTTCACATCATGTTTATTATAAACCATTAGACCATTATTAGAATTGAAATCTAATTTATTACTAGCTATATCAGAATTAAGAGATTCAAAATACTCATAGATTAATTCATCAGCAATAACATATACAGGATTAGTAAGTATCATTTTAAGAGACGTTTTATCAAAATCTTTATTGTTCCTTGTTTTAATATTAGTTTCTAATGTCCAACTTTCAAGCTGAGTTAAAGAACCAAATTTTAAGTAGTTCGTATATATTGATTTAATTAATTCTAATTCTTCTTGTACTGATATAAGCTTATACATTTTTTTTCTATTATTTTCTTTATCGGTATAACCTATCGGTTGAGACTTATACCCAAAAGGGGTTCTACCTCCAAGCCATCTTCCATTTCGAGCAAGTTGATACATATTATCTCTAATTCTTTCTGCTATAGTTTCACGTTCTAATTGTGCGAATACACTGGCTATGTACATCATAGCCCTTCCCATTGGTGTAGAAGTATCAAATTGTTCTTTTACTGATACAAAAGCTATATCATTATCTTGTAAAATTTCTAAGGTGTCAGAAAAATCAGCTACATTTCTACTAATCCTATCTAATCTATAACATATTAGAATATCAAAAACTCCATTTTTAGCATCATTTATCATTTTTCTGTATTGAGGTCTATTAACGTTTCCGCCACTAAAACCTTCATCTTCATATATTAGATTCTCATCAATTTTAATATCTCTATTATGTGCATATTTCTTACACATATCGATCTGATTTTCAATAGATTCACCTTTTCCAGTAAACTTGGACTTTCTAACATAAATAGCTACTTTATCCATGTTTTCACCTCCTACTTAAATTATATGACAAGCATATCAGTTAATTCAAGCAAGTAAAATTTAATACATGAGGAAAATAGAATATAATGGAAGGAATTTGCAAATTAATGTTGAAATTAATATGAAATAGGAAAGTTATGTAACTATTATTAAAAAAATAATATTAAGAAGATATTTATAATGATATTTTCTTTTAAGAACATTTTCTGTTTGTATATCTTATTAGATATTATGTCTTATAAAAAGAATTATCCAAATAATAAGAGTTAGGGAGGCTAATTTTATATGAATGATTTTGAAAAAGTTAATGAAGCAGTCGACATAATAGAAATTTGTGAGAATAACAATATTAACTTTAATAAAATCCACAATAATAATTATATAGGGAAATGTCCATTTCATGATGACAATAATCCAAGTTTTAGTGTTAATAAAGAAAAAAAAGTATTTAATTGCTTTGGTTGTGATAATAAAGGAAATGCAATTCAACTATATGCAAAATTACACGAGATTTCAGACTATGAAGCTATGAAAATTTTAGCTAATAAATATGAGGTGAATATCAATAGTAAATCTTTCAATTATAGTAAAGAAACTAATAAAGAAAAAAAAAACATAAAAAAAATATATAAAAATATCGCAAGGATAGCTCATAATGAATTGCTGAGTAATAATAATATTGCTTATAGATACCTTAAAGATAGAAAAATAAAAGATGAAATAATCATTAGATATGAACTGGGATACTTAAATGATAAAAACAATATTTATGATCAATTATTAAAATTAGGATTTGGTAAAAATGAAATATATAAAACAAAATTATTTAATAATAGAAAATTTATTTTAAATAATAGACTTTTGTTCCCGATTTTTAATTATAAAAATGAAGTTATACAATTTTCAGGAAGAGATTTGTTTGATAACGATACGGCTAAATATATTAATTCTAGAAATTGTTTGATAAATAAGGGAAATTGTTTATATAATATAGAAAATCATGATGGACGTCAAAAACACAAAATAATTGTGGAAGGTTATTTTGATGTTCTTGCATTGGCACAAAGTGGAATAAATAATAGTTTAGCTATAATGGGAAAAGATATTACACCAGCACAATATCTAAAAATATCTAACTTAACTAAAAAGATTATTTTATGGTTAGACAATGACAAACCACAGGTGGTCAGGGCAACATATAAAGCATATAAAGAATTAGTAGATAGAGGGTTAACTGTAAAATTTGTTTATTTCTCTGATAACGAAGACCCTTATGATACTTGTCTTAAGTGTAATTTTCAAATAAAAAAATTACTTAAAAAATCTGTAATTAATTTTGACACTTACTTTTTAAAAACTTATGAAAAATTAATAGATACTTCATCAATTTTCTTAAATGAAGAACTTTCTGACTTAATAAATGAAATAGCTAGTTATTGTACAAATGATGAATTACTTAATATTTTCAATTCGATAGAAAGAAAACATTCAATTAAAATTTCTAAAATAAGAAATAAAATCTGTAATTATAATAATAAAACTTTAGAAAGTATAGGGTTTAAGAGATTTGATGAGATACCTAATTGCTATTATTATTATAAGAAAAAATACTATGTTTATGCATTAGAAATAGGAGAATTATTTCATATAAGTAGATTACCAACAAAGAAAGAAATTAAAAAGTACAATGTTTTATCAAACCGAATTATAGAAGAAGATAATAGAATTATTATTGATAAAACTTGTATTGAAGACGTAGAAAAATATATAGAAAATTTAATATAATTATGGGGGATATTATGATAGGGCTGCATGAATTTTTAAATACAGAAAAATCTAATACAAAAGTTAAACGTCATATAGAATTAGCAATAGAGAAAACAATAAACGATTCGCAAAACATTGAAATTCAAAATTTCAAAGATTTCGAATATTATTTTACTGATAGAACAGAGATGTTAAGATTTTATGATGATGATAAATACTATGAGAAATATAATATTGAAAATAATAGGAAATTTAAATCAATAAATAGAGATTTACTGAGAGATAAAGTATATAAAAGAGTAAAAGAAATTGTGACTGGCCGAAAAATAGAAATTAATATGGATGAATCTTATAGTTCTATAAAGTCAATTCAAAATAATATTAAAGTTTCCCCAAAATACAAATTTAAAATCTTCAAAGCACAGTTAAACAAAGACTTTAGACATAATCAACTGTTGTGATTGCTTGATTTTATACAAGGGCTTAGGCATGAAATTTTCTATACCAC
>VEND01000102.1 GCA_009711765.1 Bacillota bacterium
GTTTTATAAGTTTATCTTCACAGTATGAAAAATTTAGATTGTCTTAATGAACCGCCGTATACCGAACGGTACGTATGGTGGTGTGAGAGGTCGGTAGATAAAATAATTATCTACCTCCTACTCGATTTTTATTTATCTCCAGAGGAAAATTATGTATGATTATAGAAGTATAAGGAATGGGGGAGTGTTATGCTAGGGGAGTTATTTAAAAAGTATTATAAAAATATAACGAACTTATTACCATATTTAATAATAAAATCTATTTTTGACGTTGTTTTGCTAAGATTAAGTTTTATTAATTTTGAGATATCACAACTTATGTATATATATCAAGATAGAGGAGAAATTACAGAAATTTTATCATCAGGATATAAAGACTATATTATAGGAGGTATAATATTTCTATTAATTAGTTTTCTTACTACACCCGTTTTTGGAGTATTTATAGGATTAATTAATAAAAGGATTTTAGATAATGAAAAAATAGATCAAATTAAAATAGTAAAGGAAAGTTTAAATTATTACTTTAGATATCTTGGGGTAGTTAGTGTAATTATATTAATAATTATTGGATTTTTAGTAATGATTGTCCTAAGTGGAATAGTTCCTATATTAGGAATATTTTTAATAATAGGTTTGTTTATATTTATGATATATGTAATGATTATATATAATGTATGTACTGAATATTTAATTTATTATAATACAACTGTTGGTGAAGCTTTAAAGGAAGGTTCAACAGTAGGGAAGAAATTTTTCTTTAGAATACTAATTTTATCTATTATAGTAAAAGGGATAAGCAAAATACTAGATAAAATACATACTAATAATTATTTTATTATTTTAATTATTATCATTTTAACTATAGCTATTGATATATTTCAAGTATTATATCGTATGAATCTATGTAAGATTTCAAAAAGAAAGTGAAATTTTTAGTAATTACTAGGGGATGATTATTTGGAAAAAAGAAATAAATTAACTAAATATATAATAATTGGTGTATTGTTAGTAATTGTAATTACCTATCTTACATTTATTGGGTTTAGATTAACATTTAAAGGTGCCCTAAATACAGGGATTAATTATAACTATAAAGAAGATAAAAAGGTAAGAATAGTTTCAAAAGAAGAGTTAAATAATGAATGTTTTGTCGTTTATGAAATAGAGGATAGTGATATATTTGGAACTGCAAATATAAAAAAATACATGTTTGGACTTTTTAAAAATTATAAAGGAGGAGCTTCTTATTTAGATGAGGCAAATAAACATAAACCATTTAAGGTTGTAGGGAGTATAAGGGATAATAAGTATTATATGGGTGTTAAAGTTTATGATCCAAAAATAAAATATATAGCATTTGGTTCTAATAAAGAGACTTACAAACCTAAAGAGGTTTATAATTTGAATATAGATTATATAAAGGATAATTTAGACTCATTTACATTAAAAAAAGTTAATGATGGTTATGTTTCTTTTGTAGGGAATGAATATACTAAAGAAAAATATACAGTAAGGGCTTTTAATGAGAATGGAAATGTAATAGCTGATTCATATTATGATTATGGTGAAAGATATATTAAAAGTAGGGAATATAAAAAAATAAAAATGAATGAATATATAAGGGGATATTTAGATAGGGATGGAAGGATAACATTATATGTTTCAAGGAGTTATAATAGTAATTTAAATGAAAAAAAACATATAAAAGATAAATATATTGATAGGATTAATGGTTTTAGTTTAACTAATATTGAAATTCTAGATTATACTAAAGGTTTAGATGTTAAGAAAGTTAAAAATGGGGTTATGGTAAATGGAGAAATTAAAGAATATGCAACTGTTAGTTTTATAATTGAAGGATTAACTCAACTTAGTCATAGTGGATGGAATAGAAAATATGGAGAAAGAATAGAACAGAAATTTCCTATATATAATAAAGAGGATTCAAATATCCCATTAGGAGAATTATCAATAAGATTAAAATTAACTCAGATGGCAAAAAACATAAAAAGAAGTTATATACAAGGATACTTCATAGATGAGAGAGTTATACAAAATAAAAATATGCATATTATAGATAAGGATACCAAACCTACTTTATATTTTAAATCCAGTAGTCTAAAGAATGTAATGAAACTAAATGGAGTTATAGACTATTATATTGATGAAAGAATGAATGAGTATAAAAATGAAATTTTAAAATATATAATTATAATATTATTAATAGGATTAATAATATCAAATTTAATACTTTGGAAAAAAATAAAGGAAAACCTTATGGATAATTAATATTTTTAGACATTAGGTATTGACTGAAATATTTAAAATGTCTATAATAATAAATAATTTAAAAAATAAGATTTTTTAGACTATTACAAAGGATAAATAACTATAAGGAGTAGATAAAATGACTGAAGAAGAGAAAGTTTATAAAGTTTTAGATGAATTAGAAATTAATTATACTTGCCATGAACATCCACCATTATATACAGTTGAAGATGCAAAAAAGTTTGATATAGATATTCCTGGTGCCCATTGTAAAAATCTTTTTCTTAAAAATAAAAAAGGAAAAAAACACTACCTTGTAATATTAGAGGATTCAAAGAGGTTAAGTTTCAATGATTTATCCGGTGTATTAAATGGAGAAAAATTAAGTTTTGCATCAGAAAGAAGATTAGATAAATATTTAAACCTTAAACCAGGTTCTGTATCAGTATTTGGATTAATTAATGATATAAATAATGAAGTGAAAGTTGTAATAGATTCTGAACTTAAAAATTTTGAAAAAATAAATTTTCACCCCAATGTAAATACAAAAACATTGACTATAAACTTTGGAGATTTCAAAAGTTTTTTAAATTGGTGTGGAAATGATTTTTTTTACTGTGATATATAAAAACAGATTATTTACTATATAAGACCTTGATTAATCAAGGTCTTTGTGCAATTGATTTATTTTCTAATTTTTTTAAAAGGAAGTTTTAATTTTTTTATATTGTCGTATTTTCTCCCAACAGTAATTTGAATTTCTCCAGTATTCATATTATAAACAGAAGACCATTGAGTGGAAGATTGACTAATAGCTTTCATAAGTTTCATAACATCTAAATTATTAAATTGTTCGTTAGATTTTGAAAGTGTTTTGTAAGCTGTGTCATATCTTATACATTTACCCTTTAATTCATCACTTGTTTTGCCATAGATTTGAAAATTAGTAGCTATCTGATATGGTTTAGCGTTTTTAATAACCTTAATCTCACCATTTATGAATTCTATAATAGCTGAGTCACCGGAAGGGTCGGAAATCATATAATGCATAGGGGGTGATTCATTATCAAGAACAATATTATATTTTTTAAATAGTTTTATTGCATCATTTGTATTTTTGGCATGGTCTAATACTAATCTCATAATTTCCATACAGCTTATCGATATTTTTTCAGGATCATAGGAAAACTTAGTGCTTCTCATAGCCATCTCACCTATACAAACTCCATATTCATTCATTCCATCAAAGGGAAGATAAGGACTATATAAAAGACTTTGTTTATCTTTTATAGACATTTTTGTAATGTCATCTTTGTTATTAAAACCTAAATATTTTATATCAACTATAGATACTGAAGCAAAACCATCCGGTGGGTCTGTAAATAATACAAGTACTGGGCTATAATACCAGTCTAAATTTCTACCAAAATATGAATCACCATGTTCATTAAAAACTGAAATACAGCTACAGGCTATATTATTATTCTCTATTTCTGATTTATCAGTTATATCTCTTCCTGTTTTAAGATATTCTTCAAAACCATATCCATCTTCAAAATGCATAACATAAAGTGGATAATCATCTATTTTTTTTAACGAATTTAAAGTATTTATTTCACTTTTTAATAAGTCACTTTTGTTTTCAGTTTGTAATGATTTTTTATTATCATTTGAAATTAATGTAATTATAGTTAGTAAAAATACAATTACTAATAAACTTATTAGTAATTTTCTTTTCATTGAATATCCCTCCTTTTATTGTAATAATACCATAAATTTACTATTTATTCCAATAATATAAAACTTTATGTTTATATAAATAATTGTGAAAAGATTTATAATAAAAATCAGAGAAATTTGTATAAGGATTATTTAATAACTTAAAATTAGTTATAATTATAATTAGAGGAATTAATTTAGTTTTATTGAATATTATTCTATGAAAAGGAGGCTTTTATGTCATATACATATATTTTAAAGTGTTCTGATGGTACTTACTATACTGGATGGACTAAGGATTTAAATAAAAGATTAAAAGCACATAATAGTGGTAAGGGTGCTAAATATACTAGAGCAAGATTACCTGTAAAGCTAATATATTGGGAAGTACATAAAAATAGGAGTAAAGCACAAAAAAGAGAAGCAGGTATTAAAAAGCTAAAAAGAAAAGATAAAGAAAAGTTAATAAAGGGATTTAAATTAGATACTAATAATATTTCAGGAGGGGAAGATAATGGGTAAAGATTTAAAAAGTTTAGTAATATATTATTCCCTAGAGGGTAATACAGAATTTATTGCTAAAAATATCGCTGAGGAAGTAAATGCTGATTTACTTCATTTACAGTTAAAAAATAATTTAAATCCAAATAGTTTTACTAAATATATAATAGGGGGAAAACAGGTTTTATTTAAACAAAAACCTGAATTAAAGTCCTATGATATTGACCCAAATGAATATGATTTTATATTTATAGGAAGTCCAGTTTGGGCTGGGAAATATGTTTCAGCTTTTAATACTTTTTTTAATGAAACTAATTTAAGTAACAAAAAAATAGCTTTGTTCTGTTGTTATAAAGGACAAAGTGGAAAAACTTTTAGTGAATTTAGACAATCTCTTGTAGATAATATTATTATGGGAGAAATGGAGTTTAAGTCTCCCCTTGAGTTAAATAAAAAGATAAACGAAAAAAGGGTTAAAAGGTGGGCAAAAGAATTAATATCAAAGAAAGGGTGAAAATATGATTGAAGTTTTAGAAATTAATACAGAGAAAAATACTCAGTTTATTGATATAACTAATAAAATACAGGATGTTATGAATAAAAATAAAATACTTAATGGTATATGTGAAGTTTTTATACCCCACACAACAGCAGGAATAACTATAAATGAAAATGCAGATCCTGATGTAAAAAGGGATATGATAATGGAATTAGAAAAAATAGTGCCTTTTAATGATGGATATAAACATGTTGAGGGAAATTCTGCTGCCCATATAAAATCAAGTTTAATGGGTTTTTCTGAGAGTATAATAATAGATCAAGGAAAACTTTTACTAGGAACATGGCAGGGTATATATTTCTGTGAATTTGATGGACCAAGAAAAAGGAAAATTATTATAAAAACATTAAAATAAATAAGTTTTAAAATTACTATCCTAAGGACATACTAATCCTGAGGTGATAGTTATGATAAGAAAATTTTCAAAAAATAGAGTAGTATTGATTTTAATGATATTAATACTAGTTTTAACCGTCGTATCCTGTGGTCAAAAACAAGAGAAACCAAAAGAGGAAGAAACTAAGGATAAAATTCCCCAGGAATTAAAAAGTATGTCAGAAGATAGTGAAAAGATAATTGAAGAAGTTGAAAAGTTACAAGATGAGGTGGATAAACCACTAAAATATGAAGCTGAAGGTAAAAACAAAGAAGAAAGTAAGAAACAAGAGGGAAGCAAAGAAAATGAAGGGGAAAAAGAAGGCGAAACAAAAAAACAAGAGAAAGATCAAAAAATGAGTGAAGAAGAAAAAAATAAAGAAAAAATACTTATGAAAGAAGAAAAAATATATAAAATGTGGGAGTCTATAGCTAGTAAAATAGAGAGTATACATGGAGGGTTTAACGATTATCATGCAAAAGCTTTGGAAGCTGGTGCTACTGAAGAAGATATAAACAAATTTAAAAAAGCTTTAGATGAATTAACATTAGCAGTAGATAAAAAAGATGATAAATTATCATTAGAAAAATTAAATCAGATGAATTTTTATATGGCAAGATTTTTTGATTTTTACAAAGGAAATATAGATGCTGAAATATTAAGGATTAAATACTATACTAGAAAAGTCCATTTAGATGGTATGATGAATAAATGGAATGAAGCAGAAAAAAATATTGAAGAAATAACTCCTATATATGAGAGATTAGACCAAAAGATAAAATTAGAAGAAAAGGATAAACCATTAATGGATAAATTAAAATTTGCTATTGATGATTTGGAAAATAGTATAAAATATAAAAGTGAAAAACTGCTAAAAATCAAAAGGGATATTATAATAAAAAATTTAGATTCTATAAAGGATGCAACAAAATAAATCCCGTGAAGCCACGGGATTTTAAATTTTAAGAATTGTTAAAAATATTTTAATATAATTTGAACATAATACATCTATAAGTAGATATATAATATAGGTGTAGGAGTGATAATTTTGAGATATAGATATGATAAAAAAACAATTTTACCAGTGTTTATGATAATTTTCAGTGGTTTAGGTGCTTTATTTGTTACAACTTTAAGTAATGAACACCCTTATGCTATAGCTTTTGGACCAGCTTTAGGTTTAATTATAGGAGGAATTGTTGGATATTTACTTTATGTATTTCAAAATAAATAATTTTTAAAACAATTATTTATCTTATCTTTTAAAATTTGATATACTAAAGCTAAAGATAAATATTATGTGGGGTGTTTCAATTGAAAAAAGAAGCAATTTTAGATTATTATATATATAATAATGGACTATATATGATTAAAAATATGAGTGAATATCAAAGGATAGAACCCCCGTCTATATATGAGGTGATAAGGGTTATAGATGGTGTGGCTTTATATATAGAAAAACATTTAAATAGAATGTATAAATCTGCAAACCTTATGGGATATCAAATTAGTAAAAGTAGTAAAGAAATAAAATCTAATATAAATAAATTGATAAAAGCCAATGGATATAAAGATTTAAATATTAAGTTAGTATTTAGTGATTTAGACTCAGAGAAAATATTTTTAATGTATTACATAGATAGTTATTATCCAGAAGAAAATAAGTATAAAAAAGGAGTAAAAACTATATCAATAAAAGCTAAAAGAAAAAATCCCAACGCAAAGGTTATAAATGAAAATTATAAGTCATATACTAAAAGGAAAATAAAAGATAACGGAGCCTATGAAGCAATGCTTATAAACGAAGAAGGTTTTATAACCGAGGGAAGTAGATCTAATGTTTTTTTTGTTAAAGGAGATATTTTATATACAGCACCACCAGGAGATGTATTGTTAGGTGTAACAAGGAATAAAATTATGGAAGTGTGTAAAGATTTAGGTTATAAAACTGTAGAAAAATTAGTTAATATAGATGAAATTAATGATTATGAAGGAGTGTTTATAACAGGAACTTCTATAGATGTTTTACCTGTTACTAGGATTAATAATACTAGGTTTAGTTCAGTTGATAATAAAATAATTAAAAATATAAGAAAAGAATATTTAATGGATGTAAAAAAATATATCAAAGAAAAAAAATCATGTTTAGTATAGAGAATTTCCCGTTGTTAAGTGAAGTGTTAATAAACTTTTAAAAAAAATTAAAAAAAGTCTTGCATTTATAAAAATAACATGATACTATTTAAAATAGGAAAAACTTAGAATATTATAAAAAATTAGGAGGTCGTAATGATGATTTTATTTACAATGTTTGGCAACTCAAAATCAAGAAAATTCAATAAAATTATAACGGCCTGCGGATGTATCAGTTGAATTAAATTGAATTAGTATATCTATATTTATATTTAATTAATGAAAATTTGAAGTCGCAGGTTATAAAAAATCTGCGATTTTATATATTATATAATGTATAACGAGTCGTAGGTGAGCCTACGGCTTTTTTGTATCTAAAGTCGTAGTGTATATAGCTGCGGCTTTTTTATATCTAATATGAACAATTAATATAGTTGTGCATATAATAAAGTCGCAGGTGAAAACCTGGGGCTTTTCTTTTTGTATTTTAACTAACGCTGACATATAGTTGTCAGCAATTGAATGCTAAACTGTTATTATCAGGCATTTAATGACAGGCTAAAAGTAATTTTGCTTGTTAAAATTTTATTATAAGAATAAAGGGGGTGATTAGAATGATGAATATACTCGATGTAATTATTAAAAGTGCTAGTATAAAGAAAGATAGTGGTCTAGAAGTATTTAAAAAACTTGAACTAAAATAATTAAAAGTTAAGGAGGTATTAAAATGTTATATGTATTAGATGGTAGTTTAAAAAGGGTTAGTAATAATGATATTGGATTTAAAGAGTTTTTAAGATTAGAGTTTAAAAGATGACAGTTTATAAGGAGGTGAAAAATATGTTAGGAATATTAGATAAAATTATAGCAACAACTAAGATAAAAAAAGATTTAGGATTAGAAGAATATAAGAAGTTAGAACTTAGAAAATAAAGGTGGTGAGAAAATGTTAGTTATAGTTGACAATTTAACAGAAGAATTTGAATCTAATAAAGATTTAAACGGAAAAAAGATAGAAGAATTAGAATTTAAAAGATGACAATTTTATAAGGAGGTGAAAAATATGTTAGGAATATTAGATAAGATTATAGCAAGTACAAGTATAAAAAAAGATTTAGGATTAGAAGAATACAAGAAGTTAGAGCTTAGAAAATAAAGGTGGTGAGAAAATGTTAGTTATAGTTGACAATTTAACAGAAGAATTTGAATCTAGTAAAGATTTAAACGGAAAAAAGATAGAAGAATTAGAATTTAAAAGATGACAATTTTATAAGGAGGTGAAAAATGTGTTAGGAATATTAGATAAGATTATAGCAAGTACAAGTATAAAAAAAGATCTAGGGTTAGAAGAATATAAGAAGTTAGAACTTAGAAAATAAAGGTGGTGAGAAAATGTTAGTTATAGTTGACAATTTAACAGAAGAGTTTGAATCTAGCAAAGATTTAAATGGAAAAAAGATAGAAGAATTAGAATTTAAAAGATGACAATTTTATAAGGAGGTGAAAAATATGTTAGGAATATTAGATAAGATTATAGCAAGTACAAGTATAAAAAAAGATCTAGGGTTAGAAGAATATAAGAAGTTAGAACTTAGAAAATGATAAAACCTAAAGGGGGAAATAATATGAAGATTATATATAGTGGTATTTCAATAAACCTAGAATCAAAAAAGATCAAGGATTAGAAGAATACAAAAAATTAGAGCTTAAATAATTTAAAAATATAAGGAGGAATTGTTATGGAAAGAATAAGTTTACTATATACGATGAAAATTGGAACTAGAGATTTAGGGTTAGAGGAGTATAAGAAGATAGAATCTATAACTAATACCTAGCTGTATTAGTACTGATAGGTTAGCCCTATGGGTTAACCTATCATAAACAAAACTAAAGTTAACATTTAATATTTTAAGGGGGAATTTAATGAAAACTTGTGTTTTAATTTATGAAGGATTTGTACAATTTGAAGTGGTTTTGGCAAATAATTTTATGAAAACTAAAGGGGATATAATAACAGTAGGAAAGGATATGAATGAAGTTTTATCCCATGAGGGTTTTAAAACTATACCTCATAAAACAATAGATGACATTGACATTGAAGAAGTTGATTTATTTATAATACCAGGAGGTTTTCCTGATATTTTAATAAATAATACTAAGTTACATAAATTATTAAAAGAATTGAATAGTAAAAATAAGGTAATAGGAGCTATATGTGCAGCACCAATACATTTAGCAAAAGCAGGTATATTAAATGGTAAAAATTTCACCACTACATTACCAGTAGAAGAATTTGATGAGTTTAATGAATGTAATTTTATAAATAAAGATATTGTAGTAGATAAAAACATAGTAACAGCTAAGGCCAATGCATATGTTGACTTTGCAATAAAATTAGGAGAACTTATGGATATATATGAAGATGAAGAGGATTTAGAAGAGACAATTAGGTATTTTAAATATCATGAAGATACTCATCAGGATAAGAAATAAAAAGGGGGATTAAATATTAATATAAAATTTGAATCATTAAATGAAAAATATATAGATGAAGCAATGGATATAGTATTATCTTTATATAATAAGGAAAAAGAAGCAGTTTCTTTTTTACCACACGAGAGAGGTTTTTTAAATAATTTAAAAGAATCAATAAAAAAATTATTTAAATATGGAAAAGGAATTGTTGCTATTTATAATAATAAGCTAATCGGTTTTATAGCAGGATATGAAATAGATGAATGTTTTGGAAAATGTAAGGGGATTTATACTCCATTATATGGTCATGGAGTAAGGAGTGAATATCCTAAAAGTTTATATCAAAAGTTATATAAACATATGAGTGAAAAGTGGGTTAAAAACAATTTTATGACCCATGCAATTACTTTTTTTGCACATGATAAAGAAACTATTGATATATGGTTTTGGATGGGATTTGGTCTACGTTGTGTTGATTCTATCCGTAGAGTTGAATCAATAGACTTTTATAATCCATCTATAAGTATTAAAAAATTAAAGGCTAACGATATTCCATTATTAGCAGATCTACATAGAAATCACAATGAATATTATAGAAATTCTCCAATTTTTATGCCTACAGAAGATGAGGATCCTATTGAGGATTTAATAAAGTGGCTTTCAGAAGATAATCATCATTTATGGGCAGCTTTTAATAAAGAGAAACCACTTGGTTATATGAGGATTGAGCCAAGTGCAGAGACATTTATTTCTAAACATCAAGATGTTATGAATAT
Source organism: Bacillota bacterium (assembly GCA_009711765.1). Classification (GTDB taxonomy): domain Bacteria; phylum Bacillota; class Clostridia; order Tissierellales; family MES13; genus MES13. The sequence goes on from VEND01000102.1 coordinate 10,811, forward strand.
TACCGGAGGGTTTGTAGAACCTAATAAAAGAAAATCTGGTATAGGTACTTTACTATTAGGAGAAATCCAACAATGGCTTAAGAAAAATGATTATTCCCTTTGTGGAGTAGATTTTGAATCCTTTAATATAGTAGGAAGTAGTTTTTGGAATAAATATTTCACGCCATATACATATAGTGTGGTTAGACGAATAGATGAAAGGATAAGTGACTTATATAGGTAAGGATAAACTGTAATTAGAGAGGGTAAATAGGGGGGGATTAAATATTAATATAAAATTTGAATCATTAAATGAAAAATATATAGATGAAGCGATGGATATAGTATTATCTTTATATAATAAGGAAAAAGAAGCAGTTTCTTTTTTACCACACCAAGGAGGTTTTTTAAATAATTTAAAAGAATCAATAAAAAAAATACTTAAACATGGAAAAGGAATTGTTGCTATTTATGATAATAAGTTAATTGGTTTTATAGCAGGATATGAAATAGATGAATGTTTTGGAAAATGTAAGGGGATTTATACTCCTTTATATGCTCATGGAGTAAGGAGTGAATATCCTAAAAGTCTATATCAAAAATTATATAAACAAGCAGCAGATATGTGGGTAAAAGGGTCTTATACAAATCATGTTATAACTTTTTTTTCACATGATAAAGAGATAAGAGATACATGGTTTTGGTTAGGATTTGGTTTACGTTGTGTTGATGCAATGCGTGAAGTTAGACCCATTGATGTAAGAAGTAGAGATATTACCATACATAAAGCAAGGTTAAATGACATCCCTGATATGGCATATCTTGAAGGAAAATTAACTCAACATTTAAATCAATCGCCATTATTTATGCCACGTAAAAATGAAGAGCCTATCAAAAACCTAACTGAATGGTATAAAAATAAGGATAATCATTTATGGATAGCATATCGTGATAAAAAGCCATTAGGATATATGAAAATTGAACCAAATGCAGAGACATTTATTTCTAAACATCAAGATGTTATGAATATTACCGGAGGGTTTGTAGAACCTAATAAAAGAAAATCTGGTATAGGTACTTTATTATTAGGAGAAATCCAACAATGGCTTAAGAAAAATGATTATTCTCTTTGTGGAGTAGATTTTGAATCCTTTAATATAGTAGGAAGTAGTTTTTGGAATAAATATTTCACCCCATATACATATAGTGTTGTTAGACGAATTGATGAAAGGATAGGAGATTTATATGGGTAAGGATAAACTTAAATTAGAAGGGATAAACATAGATATTATAAAAAGCCTAGGTTTAAATAAGAAAAGTTTAAAGAAAATAAAGGATTTAGAAGTTTTATGTAATGAACATGATGATATAAAAATGAAGCTTAACTGGGGCTTTATAAAAGTTAGATCTAAGGAAGAAGTGAATGATTTCTTATGTTTTAAAGATAATATTTTAGTTGGATATTTAGGTCTCCATATATATGACTCTGTTGCAGAAATAACAGGTATGGTACATCCTAAGTATAGAAGAAAAGGTATATTTACTAAATTAATGTCTATAGCAACTGATAATTTAATAAAAAGAGGAATATATAAAGTGCTTTTAATAAGTGAAGATGCAACCTTAGCTAGTAAGAAGTATGTAGAAACTATAAACGCTAAATTAGTGACAACAGAATATAGGATGATACTTAAAAAATATAATTTTAAAAATACAAAAACAGATTTAGTAGTAAGGAAGGCTAAAGCAATAGATGCAGTTAAAAGGGCTAGAATACTTTCAATTTGTTTTGATATGCCAATTAAAGATAAAGAAAATTATATTAAAGAATTACATGATAAATATAAAGAGTTTTATGTTGCAGAATTAAATAATACAGTGATAGGAAATTTAAATGTTTCCTCTGCAGATAATATAGTTATATATGGAGTGGGAATATTACCTGAATATAGAAATCAAGGATATGGAAAAGAGTTTATAAAAAGAGTTATTGATAAAATTTTTGATAATGATAAAGACATTATTTTAGAAGTTAATAGTAAAAATAATACAGCGATAAAGGTTTATGAAAAATGTGGGTTTAACAAAACAAATTCATATAATTATTATGAAGTATTACTGACTAAAGAGAGGGAGTAAGGATTATGGAAGGACAATTATTAGAAATAAAAGATTTTTTTGATAATGTTGCAATAGAGTATGATAATAATCATATGAAAGATTCTTCTTGTTATGAAGAATTTTATGAAAAGATAGCAGAACCTATTAAGGTAACTAATAGAGCTATTAGAATACTAGACTTAGGTTGTGGTACAGGAAATGAGCTTGAAAATATATTTAATAAAGCTGAAAATGCTACTATAACCGGTGTTGATTTATCTCAAAAGATGTTAACACAATTAAGAAAAAAATATAAAGCATATTCAAATCAAATAAAACTTATTAATGGATCCTATGAATCTGTAAGATTATCTGAGAAAAAATTTGATTATGCAGTATCAGTGATGTCATTACATCATTTTACTTATCATAGGAAAAGAAATATTTATGAAAAAATTCTTAAATCACTTAAAACTAATGGAATATTTATAGAAGGTGATTATTCAGTATCTAATAAAAAAGAAAAGGAAGGATTAATAGAATATAAAGGTATTTTAGAAAAGAATAACTTAGAAAAGAAAAAAGACTATCATATAGATATTCCCTTTGCAGTTAAAACTGAAAAAAAATTAATGTTAGCTGCGGGTTTTAGAAAAGTGAAAATTATATTTGATAAAGAAAAAGCAGCAGTTTTAGTTGCCTATAAATAAAGGTGCTCTCCTTATAGTAGATAGATTTTAAAATATAGATTTGTTTATATAAGGGGGCATTTTTTATTAGTATATTTTTTTTAAAATGCTAACTTTAAATAAGAAATACTAATTTAAGAATATTTTACTTATATAAGTGGTATAAATGTAATAACTAGTATTTTTAAGGGGGATTATTATGAAAATTATTGATGCTCACATACATTTTTCAGATATCCAGAGTTTTAAGAATACTGCTGATAGTATATCTTATGTTGATTATTCTACTGAGGGTTTAAAAACAGAATGTAAAGAAAATAATGTAAAATTAGGGATTGGAATGGGGGTAACTGAAAATACAAAGGGAGGATTTCCTGATTTTTCATCACCTAATCCCATGACTAATAATTTAGAGAAGAAAAAAACTAAAAAGTTAGCCCATTGTGTAGGAATTAATCCTGTTAAGCTAAAAGGCTATGATAGAATTAAGGAATTAAATAATATTGAAAACAGTTTAAAAGACAATGAAATTGTAGGAATAAAAATCTATGCAGGGTATTATCCTTATTATGTATATGATACTGTTTATGATCCTATATATAAGTTAGCTGAAAAGTATAAAATACCAGTGGTTATCCACGGTGGAGATACATATTCTGAAAGGGCTAGATTAAAATTTTCCCATCCATTGTCTGTAGATGAAGTTGCAGTTAGGTATAAGAAAGTGGATTTTATTATTTGTCATTTTGGTGATCCTGCAATAACTAATGCTGCAGGTGTTGTGGCTAAAAATTCTAATGTTTATTCAGATCTTTCTGGCCTTATAGTCGGAGATGAAAATAAAGTTAATAAAAGAATTAATCAAAGACTTTTTATTGAGCATATAAAAAGAGGAATAGTATATGTAGATGATTATTCTAAGTTTCTTTATGGTTCGGATTGGCCTTTAGTTAAAATGAAACCATATATAAACTTTATTAAAGAAATAATACCAAAAAAATATCATGAAGATGTATTTTATAATAATGCTTTAAGAGTGTTTAAAAGACTTAAATATTATATTTGATAAAAATTTGTTTATATTTATGATATGAAGTATAATTAATAACTGATAAATTTAAGATAAATATGGAGGAATTTAAATGAAAAACAAACCGATACTTGAAGGCCAAATTTCTATAAAGGCTGCCCTTAAATCTAAAAATAGGGATGTTTATAAGATTTATATAAAGAAAAATAAGAGGTATAAAGATACGTCTTATTTAGAAAAATTGGCTAAAAAACAAGGAGTAAAAGTAGAAAGGGTTAAGGGCTCTTTTATTAAGGAAC
>VEND01000033.1 GCA_009711765.1 Bacillota bacterium
ATGGCATACCAGAATTTGATTATTATGCATTAGTTGATGGTATTTATACAATATTAAAAAAAGCAATGTCTGGTATAGAAAATTTCATGCCTAAGCCCTTGTATAAAATCAAGCAATCACAACAGTTTATAATGCATAAAGCCTTTGTTTAACCGTACTTTGACGATTTTAAATTTGTATTTTGGGGAAACTCTAAGTATGTAATAGTCTGTAATTAAAGGAACCAAAATAATGGTTCCTCTAAAGACTATCATTATAGGCATATCTAAAGGATTCAACTATTGATTCTGCCATTTTCATGATAAATCCTAGTCTAATTGAATGGAGGGATAGATTAAAGTCATCATTAGCAGTATCAACTATACCAATAATTGACAAATTACCTATGGAGGGTAGTTTTTTTCCAACACCTTTTCCTGGAAAAATAGGACCTCTTCTAATTTGTATATGACCTACACTATCCCTTTCTCCTAAACAAGCATCGATAGCTATAGTATAATTCATTGGATGTTTTAATTTTATTTGTTTTGTCCTTTTTTTTATATTAAGTGCATGGATTGGCTCTTCTAAAGTTCCATATACTTTAAAGGGTAAATTTTCTTTTTTAAGAAGTGTTCCTACTAGGGGACCTAAACAGTCTCCTATACATTTGTCAGTTCCAATACATATAATTATTAAATCATTAGTACAGAAGGGTTTTAAAGCTTCTCCTATTATAGAAGGACATAAAATATTGTCATGATGGACTTTAATTTCATCAATTTTATTCAAAGGATAATCCCCCCTTTGTTTTATATATGAAAACAAAGGGGGGATTATTCTTACTTTTTATTCTTGTATGTAGTAGTTATTAATAAGTTCATCTAATTTCTTACTGATTGATTCCATTTTTTCTGTATCATTATTTTTAATGGAATCATATAATTTTTTTCTAAGATTTTCAATTTGTTTGTCTAAATATTCTAAGTTGTATTCTGACATAGTAACACTCCAAGCTTAATTTATTCAGCAACATCATTATAACATAAAAGTTAATAAATTTGTTTAGATATATGCAATGTAAAGTAAATGTAATAAATTTATAGATGTATTAAACTAATATTTAATGTAAATAATATATTTGAAAGGGGAGAAGATTATGGATTTCCGTAGGATATATTATAGTTTATTAGTTATAGTGCTAACTATACTAACTGTTAGTATTATGTATAATATAAAAACTAAAGAATCAAGAGTTTATGATAAATTAAATACTGATAAAAAGTATGCCTTTGAACAATTTACCTATGAGAAGAAAAACATTTCTAAAAAATCTAAAGTAAATGAAAATGATTTTAAAAAAGAGTTATTAGATTATAAGTCAAGTATAAAAAGAAATGATAAAATTAGAAAAGTTAAAGCTTCTAAAAAAGAAAAGAATAAGTTAAGTAAAAATGAATTAGATATACAACTTTTTAAATATAGGCAAGTGGTAAAACTACATAATGAAGCATTTACTAATTATGATAAGGAAACAATAGCGCTATTAATATCTCAATTAGAAAAACAAATAGAAAAAACAAAATTAAATCAATTTAAAAATAGATTAAATCAAGAAAAAACGATTCCATCTTTAAATATTAATGAACTAAACAGTAATTTAGATTCTTCAGATAAATATAAGCTAAATAATACTATGAGTAAGTTAGGAAATTTTGATAAAGCAAAGATATTAATGATGTCTAAAAAGGGTATAACACCTAAAGAACAAAGAAGTTTATATAATATATTGACTGAAAATCTTTCAAAGGAAGAATTAATAAATCTTAATGATATACTAGGAAGATATATTGAAAAGTAAAAAAGGGCTAAAAAGCCCTTTTTATTCTTTAAATAGTGGTAAAGTTTCATAAGTTATTTTACCATCTACAATAGTAAATTGTGTGTAATTAGTTTCTTTGAATTTACTTGGATTAATATCTGTATTATTAAATTCCATATATCTTATTCCATCTTTTAATATTACCTTATTTTCATTTCCACCATGTATGACAAATATGTTTTTATCCCTACTATATTTAGTTAAGGTTTCATGGAATAATTCTCTCTCTAAGGGATCAGAAAATCCTTCAGTTTCAAATATATCTTTAGGTAATAGTAATATTATATTTTTATTCTCTGAACCTTTTAAAGCATTCATAAACGCTGGCCATTGTTCAGCGTTAGTGGCTCTAATACCTTTATTGGTATTATCTAGCTTTATAAAGGAGATATCTTTATGGTTAAAATTAGAAAAACCCTCCGATATGTCTAATGTTTTAGTCTCTGTTACTTCTAAAAACTTTTCATTCATACCATTTAGGAAAAAGCCTAAATCAACATTTTCTAATGTATTTATAATATTTCTCCCTAATTGATATTCCATTAAATTTTCTAAGTCATTTACTCCCTTAGTAACGATAAATCTATAGCCATCTTTAAGTTCAACGTGTTTTTCTAAGTTATCTTTAATAACTGTTTCTTTTGGTAGAACCATAGATTTAATAGGAACTTTATATAAAGCCTTTAAACCATCTAAATATATGCTACCTGTATCTTTAACTAAGGGGTTTATCTCTGCTAAATAAAGACTTCTAACTTTAACTGGATAACTAATATTTGATGGTATATCAGCTGTAACCCATTTCCAATCATCCCAATCTATATTTCCAGCAAAGTTAATTCTATGAATTTTACCCTCAGAATCTAAAAGTTCTCCTCTAAGCCAATGATTACTATTATCTCCATATACCCACATACCTAGTTTATCTGTTTCATTGTTTAATACAATGTTTTCATTTTCTATATTAACATGGGCAACCCTAGTATCATCGGTTGTTGTAAAATCATAATTAAGTTTAACTGAGTATTTATCTTCTTTATCTTCATTTTCTTTTTCTATACTTCCTGTAACAACTTTTGGCCAGGATCTAAATTCCATATTTTTAATATCTTCAAAATCTAAAAGATCAACTTTATTAAACCCTATCGATGCTAATACATTTTCAACACCGTTACCAACTTTTAAAGTTAATGCTCCTGAAGATGGATTTTTAGAACTTTCGAATATGTCACCATCAAATTCACCTATATCTCCATGAATTGTCCAATCAATATCCCTAGGATTAAGTTTTACTCTATATCCTTTTTCGTTAACTCCAACTATGGTACCTAATATATCAGTTATGTGGTTTTCTGTATTTGCACTTATACTAAATTCATTGGTATCTAAAACGATATCTTTAACTTCATCTAAAACATTAATATCTATTTTAGCTTCCTCTCCGTCATATTTTGCAATTACTGTAGCTGTACCTGTTTTTTTTGGTTTAAATATGTTATCATCAAAATCTCCATCTAAATTTTTAACATAATAGTTTACTTTATCTTGCTCTATATGAACAGGATTTTGATATTTATCATACCCTTTAATCTTAAAGCTTCTTGAGGTATTAACAAATACGTTTGTATCATCTGTAATAATTTTTATATTATCAAGTCGTCTTTCCGGTGCATTATTAAAGATTCCTAAACCATTTGAAACTCTTCTTTCACTACCATCAGATGGTTTATTTACTACAATAGGATGTTTTTTATCCCTAGGATTAAGTGCCATAGTAGTAGACCCTCCACCATCTAAATTGATTGCATTATATGCTCCTAAATCTATCATAATTTCGGCTAACTCTTCTTGGGTAACCCCTTTAAAAGATTCATCTCTTCCATCTATTGTAACCATTATTAATTCCTTTTTATCCTTTGTAAAGCCTACAGCAGTTCTTGGATGATTACCTTTAATATTTAGATTAAAATCAGAAACTAATCCATCTTTAACTAAAACAGTACCTCCACCTATTGCTGATTTTAAGTCTTTATAATCTGGAGTTGTACTTATATTTAATTTAACTTCATCTCCAATTGAAAAGGTATCTAGAAGAAGTTTTTTAGCATTGTCTCTACCTGTTAGAATAAATCCGTTTTCTGGCATATCTATGGATTCTTTTCCTACTCTTATGTCGATAACCTCTCCATCATTTATTATAATCTCACAAAGATCATTAAAAAAGGTATTACCTAGAGTTTTTTCACCCCAATTTTTATCATACATCCTAACTTCTCCATTTAATTTACTATCTTTATTTATTGAATATACTGTAATAGGCTCTTTATCTTCACAAACAGCCTCTATGCTCCATTGCCAATAATTTATTAATGGCACTTTTTCTTCATCAAAAGATAGTACAGGTAATTTGTTAAATTTAGGATTTGTTGGATTTGTAATAAGCTTACCATCTTTAACCATAGTTCCTAATGGTGAAGATACATGATATGTACTAAAAAAATCACCATTTATTCCTGCTATGGCCTTTGAGTCATTTACCATTGTAGAGACTGTTTCTTTTTTATATATGCTTGATTCATTAAACATAGGTGCTATATCTGTATATTTATCATCTAAATCAACCCGTAAAACGTTTATATTAGTAAAGCCTTCAGATGTGAACTTTTGTATACGTTCATGGAAAAGACCACTTGCTAATTTTTCTTTTGTGACATCTTCATGTATTAAAAATGATTCATCTGCTAAGCTTATAGTAAAACTAGAAACAAATATACCGGCTGCTATAGTTGTTGCTACTATTTTTTTTATAAATTTCATAATTATCGCCCCTTTTTAAAACCATAGATTTAATTGTTCTTCATTTTTAAAAGCAGTTATAAGCTTTTGTCTAGCCTTAGGTATATCTTTGTATATATGATTCATTAAACTTTTAATTTCCTCTCTTGTTGTCTTTTTATCAACAGGACAAGGACTTTGAACTAAGGGTAGTTCATGTCTATTATGAGCACCAATAATTTGAGCTTCAGATAGATAAATCATTGGTCTAATAACATGGATTTGTTTTCTATCTAGGAAGGTTTTAGGTGAAAATGTACTAATTCTTCCAGTATAAAACATGTTCATAAATAATGTTTCAATAGCATCATCACAGTGATGGCCTAGGGCTAATACATTTAAATTTCTTTCTTTCATAACATTATGAAGTGCTCCACGTCTCATATTTGCACAAAGGGAACAGGGATTTTTTTCATTTCTCACATCAAAAACTATCTTTGAAATATTAGTTTCTTTAACTGTATATTTGATATTGTTACTTTTACAATATTCTCTAATGGATGAAATATCAAAATCATCAAAACCTAAGGAGATGGTTATAGCTTCTAATTCATATTTAACAGGACTAAAATATTGAAATAGATTAAGTGCATGTAATAATATCATACTATCTTTTCCTCCTGAAACACCTACAGCTACTCTATCACCATCTTTAATAAGATTAAATTCTTCTACAGCCTTTCTTATACAACCTAATACACGTTTCAAAAGATCACTTCCTTTTAATTAGATGTTTTTTTTATATAAAATGTTCCATATTTTTTCATAATTCTACTATTTTATTATACATTAAGAATATTATAAATACATTACATTTCAATTACAATTAAATTAAATAAAAAAAACGAGCCGATAATCGACTCGTTTTTTAATATATGGTCGGGGTGGCAGGATTTGAACCCGCGGCCCTCTGGTCCCAAACCAGATGCGCTACCAAACTGCGCCACACCCCGTTTTTCGCAACTATTATAGTATAGGATATTTTCTTTAAAGTTTCAAATTAAAATATAGCTCAATATATTTAATTACATTTAAATAGAAGGTTAATGCTTAAAATTACTCAGTGTTGCTTTAAATTATAAAAGTTTAAAATTATATAAATTATAATATTAGACTTCAACTTATGTGTTATATATTATATAATCTAATAAGTAGATATTTTGAGGTGATTTTGTGGGAGAATATTTAAGTTTAATTAAGGAACAATTATTTGTAATGTTAATAGCAGCAACACCAATCTTAGAGTTAAGGGGGGCTATACCTGTAGGAATAGGTCTTGGGTTTACGCCTTTTCAAAGTACAGTTATGAGTATAATAGGTAATATAATACCAGTACCGATATTATTACTTTTATTAAATCCTGTATTTAATTATTTTGAACATACAAAATATATAGGAGATATAATAAACTGGTTAAAAGAAAGAACATTAAGAAGAAGTGATAAAGTAAAGAAATATAGAATACTTGGACTTTTTTTACTTGTTGCTATCCCACTACCAACAACAGGAGCTTATACAGGATGTGTAGCAGCTTGTTTATTTGATATTAAATTTAAACACGCACTTCCTACAGTTATATTAGGAGTAGTTGCAGCTGGGATGATAATGTTTACTTTAAGTAGTTTAGGAGTTCAAATGTTTAGTTGACATTAATTGAAACTTATGGTAACATACTTATGATACAGAACAATTGAATACATCCTTATCAAGAGAGGTGGAGGGATTGGGCCCGATGAAACCCGGCAACCGTTTATTATAAACAGGTGCCAATTCCCACAGATTTAGTCTGAAAGATGAGGTTAACTTATATGTTAATAACCTCTTCATTTTGAAGAGGCTTTTTTAATTGGAAAATAAAAAGATAAATTTAGTTAATAATATGTATAAACAAAGAAATAAAGTCGATGGTTAAGTCGGCATTTAGATACATAGTATAAAGGGAGGTAATAATATGAGAAAATGGTTATTTACATCTGAATCAGTAACAGAAGGACATCCTGATAAAATATGTGACCAGATATCTGATTCGATATTAGACGAAATTTTAAAATGTGACAAGAATGCAAGAGTTGCCTGTGAGACATCTGTAACTACAGGTTTAGTTTTAGTTTCAGGGGAAATATCAACTGAGTGCTATATAGATATTTCTAAAGTTGTAAGAAATACAATAGAAGATATAGGATATACAAGGGCTAAATATGGATTTGATTGTGATACTTGTGGTGTATTAACATCAATAGATGAGCAATCTCCTGATATAGCAATGGGGGTAGATGAAGCCTTAGAAAGTAAAAAAGGAGAAGACAAAAAAGGTTTAATAGGTGCAGGAGATCAGGGTATAATGTTTGGTTATGCTTGTAATGAAACCAAAGAGCTTATGCCACTTCCTATTTCATTAGCACATAAACTTGCAAGAAGATTATCTGAAGTAAGAAAAAGTGGGAAGTTAGACTATTTAAGACCAGATGGAAAAACTCAGGTTACAGTAGAATATCATGATGATAAACCAGTTAGAGTTGATACAGTGGTTATTTCAACTCAACATAGTGATTCAGTTGATTTAGAGACTATTGAAAATGACTTAAGAGAACATGTTATAAGAAAAATTGTTCCCCATGAGTTATTAGATAATGATACTAAATATTTAATAAACCCAACAGGTAGATTTGTTATTGGAGGACCTCAAGGGGATGCAGGACTTACAGGAAGAAAGATTATTGTTGATACCTATGGAGGATATTCCCGTCATGGAGGAGGAGCATTCTCTGGTAAAGATCCAACAAAGGTAGATAGATCTGCTGCATATGCTGCAAGATATGTTGCTAAAAATATTGTTGCCGCAGGACTAGCTGATAAATGTGAAGTACAATTAGCTTATGCAATAGGTGTGGCAGAACCAGTGAGTGTATTAGTTGATACCTTTAAAACTAATACTATAGATGAAGAAAAAATAGAAAAGTTAGTTAGAAAGCATTTTGATTTAAGGCCAACAGCAATAATTGAAGATCTAGATTTACAAAGACCAATATATAAACAAATTGCAGCTTATGGTCACTTTGGAAGAACAGATGTAAGTCTTCCATGGGAAAAAACTGATAAAGCTGAAATTTTAAGAAAAGAAGCTTAAGAATAAAAAATAAATTTATAATTAAAAGTCTGTACCCTTGTGGTACAGACTTTTATATTATATATCCATATATAATATAAAAATATTTTGTTATACTTATTATAAAGATATTGAAAAATTTAGCATATAAAAAATTATTTGTAAAGGGGATAAGTATATGGATAATAGAATTACTTTTTTTGATAGAGTGGCTAAGAGTAAAGATAAACTTACAAAAAAACAGCTCAAATTAGCAGAGTTTATTATGAGAAATTATAAAACAGCGGTTTTTTTATCAAGTATAGAATTAGGTGAACAAGTGGATACAAGCGAAGCTACAGTTATACGTCTAGCAAATGCATTAGGGTATTTAGGATATACAGATTTAATTAAGGATATACAAAGTTATATTAAAGAAGAGATAACAACTATAGATAAATTAGAAAATTTAGGTAATATATATAAAGATAAAAGTATTTTAGATGAGGTATTAAAAAATAATTCACTAATGATAAAGTCCTTAAAAAAGTATATAAGGCAGGATGATATAGAGAAAATTACAGAGGATATGAGTAAGTATAAAAGGATAGTCATTGTTGGTTTTGAAAGTTCAGCAGGACTTGCTGAGTATATTGGATATAATTTAGTAAGAATGGCTCAAAATGTAGAGGTTGTTACACATAATTATGGTAATATATTTAACTTAATAAATAATGTCGATGACAGAACCTTTGTTATTGTAATAAGTTTTCCTAGGTATTCAAATAAAGTAGTTAAACTAGCTAGATTATTTAAAAATAAAGATGCAAAAACATTTGTAGTAACTGATAGTGAAATGTCACCATTAATAAAGTATGGTGATTATTCTATAACTATACCTGTTCATGATAATTATATTTCAAATTTAGATGTATCAGTTGCAGTAATTACATTATTTCAAGGGATAATGCTTCAATATGGAGCGATAAATTATAATCAGGTTAAAAAAAAGCTTAAAGATTTAGAAGAGTTTAATAAAGATTATGAAATGTTTTTTATAAATGAATAAACATATGTAATATATATTACGTTATATAATACATATGTAATATACATTACATATATAAGGGGGAGTAGTTATGTATGATTTAGTTATCGAAAGAGGTAAGATTTTTGATGGTACGGGGAAGGATTATTATATTAAAGATATTGGAATTAAAGGTGAGAAGATTATAAAGATAGGTAAATTAAAAAATGACACAGCAAAAAAGAGGATAGATGCTAAAGGATATACCGTATCTCCGGGTTTTATAGATATACATAGTCATTCTGACTTTGGATTATTTTTCGCTCCATATGAGAGTAATAAAATAATGCAAGGAATAACTACTGAAGTAACGGGACATTGTGGTTATTCAATGTTTCCAATATTAAAAGAAAGGATATCAATATTTAAAACTTTAATGGAGGCAGATAATATAAATGTTGATATCAATTGGTCTAGTGCTAGTGATTTCTTAGATAAATTAGAAAAAAAAGGAATTGGAGTAAACTTTGTACCACTTGTAGGACATGGAAGTATAAGAATGAATGTAATGGGGTTTGAGGCAAGAAGTGCTACTGAAGATGAGATAGAAAAAATGAAAGTACTTTTAGAAAATGCATTTAAACAAGGTGTATTTGGTCTTAGTACTGGATTAGGATATGCTCCAGGATCTTTTTCTAATACACATGAACTTATAGAACTTTCTAAGGTTATAGCTAAGTACAATGGTATATATGCAACCCACCTTAGAGACCAAGGAGATAACTTACTTAAATCAGTTAATGAGGCAATTAAGATAGGTAAAAAATCAAAAGCTTCTATAGATATTTCCCATTTAAAAGCTAGTGGGAAAAATAATTGGGGAAAGGTTAAAAATGCAATTAAACTAATAGAAGAAGCTAGAGAAGAAGGACTAAATATTATTTGTGATTTTTATCCATATATAGCTGCTAATAATCCTATGAGCGCATTATTACCAAAATGGGTACACGAAGGTGGTTCTAATAGATTATTAGAAAGATTAAAAACTAAAGATATAAGGGATAAAATAAAAAAGGAAGACAAAGTAGATTGGAGTAAAATTATAATAGCTCAGGTAAAAAATGAAAAGAATAAAAGTTTTGAAGGTAAAAGAATAACAGAAATAGCTAATATTTTAAAAAAAGATAATATAGATACTGTAAGTGATCTTTTAATAAAAGAGAAGGGTGGAATCTCAGTTATATGTATTGTTATGTGTGAAGATGATGTAAAAGATGTTTCAAAATATCCTTTTGCAGCAATAGGTTCAGATGCAATAGCGTTGCCAGACCATCTTAAAGATTTTAATGGACATCCTAGAAATTTTGGTACATTTCCTAGATTTTTAGGAAAATATGTTAGGGAAGAAAAAGTTACAACACTTAAGGATGCTATAAGAAGAATGACCTCTTTGCCAGCTCAGTTTTTAGATATTAAAAATAGGGGAATATTAAAGGAGAATAATTTCGCAGATATAGTTATTTTTAACGAAAATGAAATTATCGATAAGAATACATTCGATACTCCATTTAAATATCCAGAAGGTATGGAATATGTAATTATAAACGGACAAATACAAGTTGAAAAAGGCAAACATAAAAAAATATCTTGTGGAAAGATATTAAGAAAAAATGTGAATATTTAAAAGGGGGAGAAGTATGGGGGATTATTTAGAGATAGCAAATAGCAAACTATTATATTTATGGGGGTCAATTATAGTATTATTTGTTTTATTTCAATCTATCTTGTTTATAAGACTTGCATGGAAGGAAGGAAAAAAACTTGGGTTAACAAGTAAAAAAATGTTAAAAGGACTTAGGGCAGGAATGGTTTCTGCAATTATACCTTCAATCCCTATAGTACTTACTCTAATTGCTATGGCACCGGTTTTAGGGATTCCTTTTCCTTGGATAAGGTTATCTGTTATAGGTTCAGGACCCTATGAATTATTAGCAGCAGGTATAGGGGCAGACACTATGGGTGTAGATGGACTAGGTGCTACAGGTTATACTAGATATGTTTTTGCAAACTCAGTGTGGGTTATGACTATTGGAGCTATGTGGTCAGGAACAATAGTATTTTTCTTTATAAAAAGAATTAAAAAAGGCTATAAAAAAATAGAGAAAAGGGATTCTAAATGGATGTCTATAATTACTAATGCAGCATTTTTTGGTGTTATATGTGTATTTTTAGCACAGCCAATTACTACTGGAGGATTAGCATTAACAACTATGTTATCCGGTGGGATTTTAATGACTATTTGTGCTTTATTAGTAATTAAAGCAAAGATAACTTGGTTAAAGGAGTTTGCTCTTGCTATTAGTATGATTGGTGCGATGGGCTCAGCAGTTTTATTTGCACAAATTATTTAGGGGGGAATGCTATGATCGATAATAATACATTAACATCTCAGAAATTTGAAAAAAAAGTACATAGATTAGGAAAGGCTACAATATTGACTGGGATTATATTATCCTTATTAGTCCCTGTTTTACTATGGATAATCCATGGAGTATTTCCTCCTATGAAACAGTTATTATTAGGTATTGGAACTGTTTCATCCTTTATGATTCCACTTTCAATAGCTGAAATATTAGCTTTTTATCCAATATTAGGATCAAGTGGGATCTATATGGCATATACAACAGGGAATATTGCTAACTTAAAGCTACCAAGTGCTGCTATAGGAATGGAAGTTGCAAATGTAAAGCCATCTACAAAGGAAGGAGAAGTTATTTCAACTATTGCTATGGCAGGATCGGTTATAGTAAGTGAAATAATATTAGTTGTAGGGGTTATTCTTTTAGTACCAATTTCTCATAAATTGAATAATCCGTTATTAAAGCCAGCTTTTGAGCAGATACTACCAGCATTGTTTGGAGCTTTAGGAGCCTATTATATTTTAAAGGAATGGAAATTAGCAATTGTTCCATTAACAATAGGAATTATTTTTTCAGCTTTTAATTTACAGACAGCTATTTCAGTACCTATATGTGTATTATGTTCAATAATAGCAGCTAAGTTTTTATATAAAAAAGGTAAAATAAAAGCTTAAATAAGGGGGGGTATTTTGTCAAAAACATTAGGTATCATTGGAGGAATGGGCCCTTTAGCAACAGCCTTTTTATTTAAAAAAATAGTAACAATGACTGAGGCAAAATCAGATCAAGAGCATTTAGATATTCTTATTTATAATAATACATCTATATATGATAGGTCAGATTTTATTTTAAATAAGGGTAAAAACCCTAGAAAACAATTAATAGAATCTGCTATTAAGTTAGAAAATATGGGCTCAGAATACTTAATTATGCCTTGTAATACAGCCCATTATTTTTATAATGATATTATTAAGCATATAAGTATCCCTTTTATTAATATGATAGAGGTAACAGCAAATTATTTTTATTATAACTTTAGTATGTTTGATAGGGTAGGTTTATTAGCTACAGAAGGAACTTATAAATCAAAGGTATATGAAAAGTTTTTTAATAAGAGGGGAATAAAGATAATTAAGCCTAGTAAAAAAAATCAGAAATATATTACTGAATTAATATATGGAATAAAGGAATCTAAGAAGAATATAAATTTAAATAATTTTTATAAAGTTTTAGATGAATTAAATAAAAGGGATGTAAAAGTTATAATACTAGGTTGTACTGAGCTTTCAGTAGCCAATAAGTTATATAGACTATCTGGGGATTTTATCGATCCAATGGATGAGCTTTCTAAAAGGGCAATTGTATTTGGAGGAAAGAAGTTAAGGAAAAAAGGGGAGGATATTAGATTATGAAGGGACAAAAAAGGATAAGGGATTATAATGTAAACATAGGTAAATTACAGCCAGGAGAAAATAATTCTATTACTGATGTAAAGGGTGTTAAAGTAGGTCACTCCACTATAAGTAATGAATTTATAAAAACAGGAGTTACAGCTATATTGCCCCATGGGGGTAATATATTTAAAGATAAGCTTATTGCATGTAGTCATGTAATTAATGGGTTTGGTAAAACTATAGGAACTATACAAATTGAAGAATTAGGTACTTTAGAAACTCCTATAATATTAACTAATACTCTAAGTGTAGGTATAGCAAGTGATGCTTTAATTGAATATATGCTTTTAAAAAATGATGATATTGGAGTAAAAACAGGGACAGTAAATCCAGTTGTATGTGAATGTAATGATGGATATTTAAACACCATTAGAGGAAGATATATTAAAAGAGAAAATATTTTAAATGCCATTGATAGTGCAGATAAAGAGTTTAAAGAAGGATCTATAGGAGCTGGCATGGGTATGTCATGCTATGATCTAAAGGGAGGTATAGGTACTTCTTCAAGAAAAATTTCAATTGATAATAAAGAGTATACTATTGGTATTTTAGTATTATCAAATTTTGGTAATTTAAAGGATTTTATCCTTGATGGATCTAAAGTAGGGGTTAAATTAGCAGATAAATATAAAGATTTATTTAAAGAAGAAGAGGATAAGGGTTCAATAATAACCATATTAGCAACAGATATACCAATGTCTTATAGACAATTAAAAAGAGTATCTAAAAGAGTAGGTGTAGGTTTTAGTAGAACAGGTTCTTATATTGGAAATGGAAGTGGAGAAGTAGTAATAAGTTTTAGTACATATAATAGGATTAAACATTATGAAAAACAAGGCATAGTTGATATGAAAGTCTTTAATGAAAATAAAATAGATTTAGCCTTTAGAGCGGTAGCAGAGGCAACAGAGGAGGCAGTATTAAATTCATTAATTTGTTCAGATACAATAAAGGGAAGGGATGGACATATCAGATATTCTTTAAAGGAATATATAAATGAATTATAATAGGAGTGTTAAGTATGAACTATAATTTTGTATCTATGAATATAGAATATGCTAAAAAAATTAAAAAATGGAGATATAATGGCTTTGTAAAAAGTATATATATAAAGCCTTACTTTGAAAATTATAAAGAAAATAAAAAATTAAAGGGACCTTCAAACTGTGAAGGATATGTAGTATTAAGTGATGATGAGATTATTGGATTGTTTGAGTACTATTTTACTGATGATATATTAGAAATAGGATTAGCATTAAACCCTAAATTAGTTGGAAAGGGTTTAGGGAAAGAATTTGTAGATGAGGGTATAAAATTTGGGATAAAAGAGTTTAGTTATAAGGGAGAATATATTAAACTTACTGTCAACAGTAAAAATAAACCTGCTATAAGAGTATATAAAAATATTGGTTTTATAAAGTATAGTAAGAATGAAGATGAAATAGAAATGAGAAAATATATTTAAATAAATTAAGAGTTATTTAACCTGCAGATTAGTCTGCAGGTTTTTAATTTTTTTAAACTAATAAAAAAACTTCTTCCTAAGTAACATAGTTTTATTATTTACATATTTATATAGTAAAATAAGAAGAAATTTTTATATGAGTAAAAATAATGGGGTGTATTATAGTGAGTGATTTAAGTAAGGGTTCTAGTTCGGTTAAAATAGATAGTTATAATAAAAAAAAGATAGAAAATAAAAAAATGAATTTATCACGGAATTTTAGACCGGTGAATACTTCAATATTACCGTTTTTTATTAAGAAAATTAATCCATCAAAAATAAATTATAGAAAAAATAAATATAATAAAAAAGTAGGAAATAAAAAGAAAGAAATAGAAAAAATGAAAATAGCATGCATTTTAGATTATATGCCTTATGAATGGCTAAGATATGAATGTAATTTAATCACGATATCACCGGATAATTGGAAAGAAAAAATCGATATAGAAAAACCGGATTTACTATTAGTACAGTCAGCTTGGCACGGGATAGAGAATAAATGGCTTCATAAATTAGTTAATATACATCAAAAAAAAGAATGTGTTATTAGTGAAATTATAGGGTGTTGTAATGAAAGAAATATTCCTACAATTTTGTGTGCCCAGTATGGGCACAGTCTATAGGGTGAAAGTCCCGAACACCGAAGGTGATTTAGGTGTTAGCTTAAGACAAGGGTGCCCACCGTGAGGTGGGATCTGAAGAAAGTCGGCGGCAAAATT
>VEND01000084.1 GCA_009711765.1 Bacillota bacterium
CTCCTCTATTGGTTTTTTGTTTTATAGTTGTGTATATTACATTTATACCCATTAGAGGAGTGAAATAAATAAAATTATTAAGTGAAAGATAGTATTTTCAATGCTTTTAGCATTTGGAAATCGACTAAATAAGCTAATGAAAGGAGTGGTTAAATGAGAGTAATAGTAACAGAGGATTATGAACAAATGAGTAAAAGGTCAGCAAATATTGTAGCAGCACAAGTTTTTATAAAGCCAGATAGTGTACTTGGATTAGCTACAGGAAGTACAGTTTTAGGTTTGTATAACGAATTAATAAAGATGTATAAAGAAAAGGATTTAGATTTTAAAGAAACAAAAACCTTTAATTTAGATGAGTATATAGGTTTATCTAAGGATAATCCAAATAGTTATTATTTTTATATGATGAATAATTTCTTTAAATTCATAAATATAGATGAGTCTAATATAAATATACCAGATGGTAAAGCCTTGGATATAAAAAAAGAATGTGAAGAATATGAAAGAAAAATAAAAGAAGAAAACGGAATAGACCTACAAATTTTAGGTATTGGAAGGAATGGACATATAGGATTTAATGAACCAGATGTTAAATTTGAAGCAACAACCCATAAAGTTAGCCTTGATGAGAAGACTGTTAAGGATAATTCTAGATTTTTTTCTGATATCAATAAAGTGCCTAGATATGCGATTAGTATGGGGATAAAGACTATAATGTTAACTAAAAAAATTATTCTTCTTGCCAATGGAAAAGAAAAAGCAAAGGCAATTAATAAAGCAATTAATGGACCAATAACACCTGATACTCCAGCTTCTATACTTCAATTACATCAAGATGTTACATTTATTATTGATAGAGAAGCAAGTTATTACTTAGATAAATAAAATTAAATCTAACTGGTAATGACAACAGTACATGATTACAAAGGGTGGGTGATTATTTTGAATTTTAAATGTGGGTTTTCTAAGGTAGATATTACACCTTTTATATCTACACCATTAGTTGGGTATAGCTTTAAAAGATTTTCTGAAAGGGTTAGTGATAGACTTTTTTTAAGGGTATTGTATCTTAAAAAGGGTGATGTAGAATTTTCTTTAATAGAAACAGATTTAATTGCTATAGATAAGGGCTTATGTAGAGAAATTGAGAAAAAAAGCGGTATTAAAACCTTTATATGGGCAATACATACCCATTCTGGACCGGGGGGCTTTTTTAGTGATGATAACTTATTACTTAATTCTTTAAGTGGGGTATTTGGAAAGAAAAATAAAGGCTATCGTAAAGAGTTAATAGAAAAAATATTATTAGGGATAAAAAAAGCTAAACTAGATTTAGAAAATGCAAGTATAAGGGTTAAAAAAAATAAGATAGAAAATATAGGGGCTAATAGACAAAGTAGTGATGGATATTTCAATCCAGAGTTATTAGCTTTAGATATTAAAAAACAAAGTGGGAGAAGATGTATACTTTATAATTTTTCCTGTCATCCCACAGTTTTAAATTATAAAAACAAAGAAATTTCTGCTGATTTTCCAGGCTTTACAGCAAAATCATTAGAAGAAGATATTGAAATGTGTATGTTTTTAAATGGATCAGCAGGGGATATAAGTACAAGGTTTACAAGAAAAGAAAGTAGTTTAAAGGAAGCTAAAAGATTAGGTGAATTATTAAAAGAAGGGATAATTAAAACGATAAATAGTGGTGATTATGAGAAGGTAGATTTTTTAAACTTTAAAAAAGAAAAGATTAAACTTAATTTAAGAAAACTTCCCTCAATGAATGATGCTATAAAGGAATATAAAAACTTATCTAATAAATTAAAAAGGATAAGTAAAGAGGATACTTTAAAATTTAGATTAATAGAGTCAAGATTAGAAGGAGCTAAATTAAATCTTAAATACAGAGAAATCTTAAAGGATATTAAAGAAATTGAAACAGTTATATCCTGTATAGTAATTAATGATAATTATATTCTAGGTATACCTGGGGAGTTATTTAATAAATTAGGGGATGATATAAAAAATAATAGTAATGGATCTATTTTTGTTGGTAATTATTTTTATGATTATATAGGATATATACCTCCTAAAGGGGAGTATGATAATAACACATATGAAGCATTTTCTACAATTTTAAAAAAGGGAAGCGCTGAATTATTAGTAAACGCGTCAAAAAATTTAATAAATAGGATGAAGGAGGATTAAAATGAGTATATTTAATGAATATAAAAATTATTTTGAAAGTGTATTTAATAAAGCTATAAAAACTCAAGAAGAAAATATAATTAAAGGAGCGAAGTTAATAAAAGAGGCAGTTAAAAATGATGGAAGGTTTTATATTTTTGGCACAGGACATTCCCATATGATAGCAGAGGAACTTTTTAATAGAGCCGGGGGACTTGCATTAGTAACTGCAATGTTACCTACTGAATTAATGCTACATGAAAGATTTAATAAAAGTACTGTAATAGAAAGAATAGAAGGCTTAGGAAGGGCTTATTTAGACTTATATGATGTTAATGATAAGGATGTATTAATGGTTGTTTCAAACTCAGGAAGAAATCCAGTACCTATAGATATTTCAATAGAGGCAAGAAAAAGGGGTATTAAAATTATAGTAATGACTAATTTAAATCATTCAAAGGAAGTAAATTCTAGACATAGTAGTAATAAAAAGTTATATGAATTATCAGATGTAGTAATAGATAATTGTGGAGAAAAGGGAGATGCTGGATTTAATATAGCAAATTCTAATATAAAAACAGGACCAACATCTAGTAGTATAGGTTGCTTTTTAGCCCAATCTTTAATTACTGTTACTTTAGATATGTTAGTAAAAGAAGGAATAGAGCCTCCTGTATTTAAAAGTTCAAATCTTGATAAAGCCGATGAATATAATGAAAAGTTAATAGAAAAATATTTAAAATGATAAATGCATATTGACAAAATAAACTAAATATAATATCATGTAATTAAATCTGGTACGTACCACATCACAAGTGGTACAAATAAATCAAATAGAAAAGGTGAATTCTATTGAATACGATACAAAAGGATAGTAGAATACCATTATATTGTCAGCTTATGGATGTTATTATAGAAAAAATAGAAACTAAAGAGTTTAAAGAAAATGATAAATTACCCTCTGAAAGGGAATTATGTGAGCAGTATGAAATAAGCAGAGCGACTGTAAGGCAAGCTATCCAAGAACTAGAAAAGGAAGGCTATATATACAAACAACATGGAAAAGGTACCTTTGTTTCCCCAGAAAAAATGAAGCAAGATCTTTTAGAATTTTATAGTTTCACTGAGGAAATGAAAAAGCTTGGAAAGACTCCTTCATCAAAGGTAATAGACTTTGAAATAATCCATGCAGATGAAAGAATATCTAGAAAAATGAATATAAAAATTAATGAAATGGTATATAAATTTACAAGACTAAGATTAGCAGATAATATACCTATGATGTTAGAAACAAGTTATGTACCCTATGATAGATTTCCAGGTATTAAAAGAGCTGATTTAGAGGAAAATGCAATGTATGATATATTTAAAAAGCGATTTCAAGCTGAATTTACTAAAGCAGAGGAAAGTTTTAGGCCTGTTTCTACTAGGGAAGATGAGGCAAAATTACTTTTAATTGAAACAGATTCACCTAGTATGATGATAAAAAGAAAAACCTATGAAAAAGAAAATATTATAGAATATACAGTGGGTATTGCTAGGGGAGATAAATTTAAATACAGAGTAGTACTTATGAAATAAAAATTTATCATAACTGGTACGTACAACATGACGTATTAACACAAATGATGAAGAAATATAATAAAAAACTTTTATAAAAATTTAACTATAATAAGGGGGATTAAATATGACTTACGTTTTAGGAGTTAAAGAGGATAAACTTAAAGAAATAGATGGCTATATAACAGCTAAAGAAATCAAACAACAACCTAAACTGTGGAGAGAAACATTTGATATTATTAAGGAAAATAAAGAAAAATTAGAAGAATTTTTAAATAGGGCTAAAAAAGATAAAGTGAAAGTTATTTTTACTGGGGCAGGAAGTTCTTCCTTTGTTGGAGATAGTGTTCTTGCTTATTTAAAGAGGGAGTTATCTTTAAATGTAGAGTCTATAGCTACTACAGATATAGTAAGTAATCCAGAAAATTATTTAGATAAAGAAACACCAACCCTTTTAATATCCTGTGCAAGATCAGGTAATAGCCCAGAAAGTAAAGCAACAGTAGAGTTAGCTGAAAAAATGGTAGATAACTTATATCAAATATTTTTAACTTGTAATCCTAATGGAACCTTAGCTAAGAAGGCATCTGGCTGTGATAGAAAACTTTTATTATTAATGCCTGAAGATTCTAATGATCAAGGTTTTGCTATGACAGGAAGCTTTTCATCAATGGTTTTAGCATCTATATTACTTTTTAAACTTGATAATTTAGATTCATTAGAATCAAATATATATGATATAGCTAATGTTGGTGAAAAAATATTAACTGAAAAGATAGATTTAATTAAAGATTTAACATCCCTTGATTATAATAGGGCAATATTTCTAGGTTCTTCATCTATTAAAGGAATGGCTAAAGAGGCAGCACTTAAAACCTTAGAATTAACAAGGGGTAAAGTTATTACTCAATATGATTCTTCACTAGGTTTTAGACATGGACCTAAATCAATAATAAATGATAAGACTTTAGTATTTTCTTTTCTTTCTAATGATGCTTATACAAGGAAATATGAAATTGATTTACTTAAAGAAATGTCTTATGAAGATGGAGATAAAAAGATTGTTGGTATAACCTATTATGAAGATGAAAGTGTGAAAAAATTAGTTGATTACTATATATCTATAGATGATAATAAGAAGGAAGATATTTTTTCACTTTTTAGTTATTTATTAATAGCTCAAATGTATGCATTTAATAGATCTGTTATTTTAGGTAATACACCGGATAATCCAAGTCCCGATGGAACTGTTAATAGAGTTGTGAAGGGAGTAGAAATATATCCCTACAAAGGATAAGTTTCTTTAAATAATAAATTAAAGTATTAAACTAAAAGTGTAAGGAGGTGAAAGATATGCCTAATATTTTACTAACAAGAATAGATAATAGATTAATACATGGGCAAGTAGCCGTTACATGGTCAAACCATGTGGGAGCAAACCTTATTTTAGTAGCAAATGATAAAGTTGCTGATGATGAAATACAACAAAACTTAATGGATATGGCAGCTTCAGATGCAATGCAAACTAGATATTTTACTATACAAGAAACTATAGATAAAATACATTACGCAGCAGATCATCAAAAGATAGCTTTAATAGTTAAAACACCTCAGGATGTTTTAAAACTAGTAAAGGGTGGAGTACCTATAAAAAAAGTAAATATAGGAAATATGCATTTTTCCGAGGGTAAAAAACAAATTACTAGTACTGTTTCAGTAGATGAAAAAGATAAAGAAGCTTTTAGAGAATTAGATAAGCTTAAAGTAAAATTAGAGATAAGAAGAGTACCAGATGAAAAAGCTCACGATATTATGAAATTAATTTAGTTAAATAAAGGGGGAAGTAATATGTTATTTGAAGCCTTATTAATTGCTTTATGGGCTGGTATTGCAGGTGTAGATTTATTTAATGTACAGCTACATATTCATAGACCTGTTGTAACTGGTCTTGTGGTAGGAGCCATTTTAGGCGATATTGAAACTGGACTTATAACAGGTGCAACACTTGAATTAGTTTGGATGGGTATGGTGCCCCTTGCAGGAGCACAGCCACCTAATGTTGTTATTGGTGGTATCATAGGAACAGCTTTTGCTATTCTTTCTGGAAACGACCCAAAAATGGCAGTAGGTATAGCAGTACCATTTGCTATTGCAGTACAGGGAGCAATAACTTTACTATTTACAATATATTCACCTGTAATGCATAAAGCTGATAAATACGCAGAAGATGGTAATACAAAAGCTATCGAAAGAATAAATTATTTAGGAATGACTATGTTATTTTTATTCTACGCAATCATCGCTTTCTTACCAGTATTCTTTGGAGCAGAGTATGCATCTTCAGTAGTTGAAAAAATGCCACAATTCTTAATTGATGGGTTATCAGTAGCTGGAGGTATGATGCCAGCAATAGGTTTTGCAATGTTATTAAAGATAATGCTAAAAAAAGAATACGTTGCCTTCTTACTAGTAGGATTTTTAGTTGTTACTTATTTCGATCTTACATTGGTAGGTACAGCTATACTTGGTTTAGCTATAGCCTTATATGACTTTTATAAGGGTAAGGGAAATGATGATGGCGGTCCTAAACCTAAGAAGGAGGTAATGACAAATGGCATCTAAAACTACTACTAAAAGTAATGAAAAATTAACTAAAAGAGATTTATGGATTATGGCAATTAGATCATTCTTTCTTCAGGCATCTTTTAACTATGAAAGAATGCAGGCTGCAGGATGGTTATATAGTATATTACCAGTGCTAAAAAAAGCAAATAAGAAAAAAGAAGATCTAGGCAAGGCTATGAAAAGACATATGGAATTTTTCAATACACATCCATTTTTAATAACACCTTTAATAGGTATTGTAGCCGCTATGGAGGAAAATAAAGAAGATCCAGAAATGATAAGAAGTATTAAAGTTGCCACTATGGGACCTTTAGGAGGTATTGGGGATGCACTTATTTGGTTAACCCTTCTACCAATAACAGCAGGTATAGGTGCATCCTTAGCAATTGAAGGAAACATTGCTGGACCGATAATCTTTTTATTAATATTTAATGGTATCCATGCTGTACTTAGATTTGGTGGTATATTCTATGGATATAATACCGGTGTTAAAGCCCTTAAAAAGTTAAAGACAGGTACTAAGGCAGTATCCCATGCAGCAAGTATAGTTGGTTTAACAGTTGTAGGTGGGTTAATAGCTTCTTATATCTCACTTAGTACACCGTTAGTAGTTAATGCAGGTAAAGCAGAGGTTGCTCTTCAAGAGGATGTTCTTGATAAGATATTACCTAATATGCTTCCACTTGGATATACCTTCTTACTTTATTTCTTATTGAAAAAAGGTGTATCACCTACAAAATTAATAGGATTAACAATACTTCTAGGAGTTGTAGGAAAGTATTTTGGTATTTTATAAAAAGCTTCAAACTGGGGAAAGTCTTAGGACTTTCCTCAGATAATTTTTAAATAGGAGGATTTTAAAATGGTTGGAATAATCTTAGTAGGACATGGAAAGTTTGCCACTGGACTTAAAAGTTCAATTGATCTTATAGTTGGCGAACAGAAAAATTTTAAAACAGTGGATTTTCTTAAAACGGATTCAGTTGATGATTTAAAAAATAATATTAAAAATGCTTTAGACTCATTAGATACTTCAGATGGGGTTTTATTTTTTACTGATGTAGTTGGAGGTTCTCCTTTTAAGACAAGTGTATTATTATCAAATGAACTTAAAAACTCTGAAGTAATTAGTGGGACTAACCTTCCAGCTATTGTAGAGATATTATTTGAAAGAGAAATTGCATCAGTAAAAGATTTAAAGGATAAGGCAATTGAAAATGGTAAAAATGGTTTACAATTTTTTAAGCCAAAGAAAAAGAAAAAGGTTGAAAGTAATAACGGGATATAATTATTGGAGAGGATCAAATGAAGTATTTAATTAAAGGTAAAGAAATCTTTACAGAAAATAAAATTTTAGATAATAGTAGCATATTAATCAATGATAATATTATTGAAGATATAGTTACTGATGATAGTTATGATTATGAAGTTTTAGATATGAGTGGATATAAAATAATCCCTGGATTAATTGATATGCATATACATGGTGCTAATGGTTTTGATACTATGGATGGTAATTATAATTCCTTAAATGAAATATCTAAATACTTAGCTAGTTATGGAGTAACATCCTTTTTACCAACCACAGTTACCAGTGAATGGGAAAAAATAGTTAAGGCTGTTAAAAACATAAAGGAAAGTAAAAATAAAGGGGTAGATGGTGCTGAAATTATAGGAACATATATTGAAGGACCATTTATAACAGAAAAACATAAGGGAGCACATCCTAAGGATTTTATTAAGGATATAGATATATCTTTTATTAAAGAATTACTAAAGATTTCTCCCTCAATTATAAAAATAATAACAGTTGCACCGGAAAAGGAAAAATCTATTGAGCTAATAAAATATGCAAAGAAAAATAATATTAAAGTTTCCCTAGGTCATACAAATGCTACCTATGATGAAACCATAAAAGCTATTAATAACGGAGCAGATATAGCAGTCCATACCTTTAATGGTATGAAAGGATTACACCACAGAGAACCAGGTGTAGTAGGAGCAGTACTTAGCAGTGATATTTATGGAGAATTGATAGCTGATAATATTCATGTACACCCTGCAGTTATGGATATTATGATAAAAGCTAAGGGTAAAGATAAAATTTGTTTAATAACAGATTCTATGAGAGCCGGAGGCTTAGAAGATGGAGAATATCAATTAGGAGAACAAAGGGTAATAGTAAGTAATTCTATAGCAAGGATAAAGAGTGGTTCTTTAGCTGGAAGTACTCTAAAACTTATAAAAGGGGTAAAAAACATTATAAAAGATGTTAATATAAAACCTATTGATGCTATTCATATGGCTTCTTTAGTCCCTGCTAAAATATTAGGAATAGAAGATTCAGTAGGTAGTATAAGAAAGAATAAAAGGGCTAATCTTACCATAGTTGATAATGACTATAATGTAGTTATGACTATCGTAGATGGAAAAATCACATATAAAAGAGAAGGAGTTAATACTTTAAAGGGGTGTAATATTGAATAAAAATATTATTATTTTAAGTGATTTTGACGGTACTATAACAAATAAAGATGTCGGTACAGCTTTAATTAAAAATTTTGGTCCAGATGGATGGAAAGAATATGAAAAAAAGTACATTAAAAGGGAAATAAGTTCAAAGGATTCCCTTTCCTTTTACTATGAAAATATGAAAAGACCTACAAATGGGTTATTAGACTATGTTGATAATAATATTAAGTTAGATGATTATTTTTTAAGCTTTTATAATTATATAAAAGAAAAAAATTATGATTTTTACATTGTAAGTGATGGAATGGACTTTTATATAGATTTTATATTAAAAAAGTATGATTTAAATGATATTCCCTTTTACAGTAACACTTATATAGATAAAACTAATGTGGAAACAAAATATCCATACTTTAACTTAGAATGCGGCATGTGTGGAAATTGTAAGTATAGTCATTTAAATAATCTTTCCGATGAATCTACATTTACTATATATATAGGTGATGGTCATAGTGATAGATGCGTAGCTGATAAAGTAGATTTAACCTTTGCTAAGGATGATTTAGAAAAATACTGTAAAGATAGAGATATTAAATATATTAAGTTTAATGATTTTTCAGATGTTTTAAAGATAATTAAAATGAGAGGTATATAAAGGAGGATTTTTATGTCTATTATATCTACTAAAGATATGCTTTTAAATGCTAAAAAGGGTAAGTATTCAGTACCTGCATTTAATATACATAACTTAGAAACACTTCAAGTTGTTGTTGAAACAGCTAATGAATTAAATTCACCAGTAATACTTGCAGCAACTCCTGGTACTGTTAAATATGCTGGAATGGATTATCTTTTAGAAATGGGAAGGGTAGCATCAAAAAAATATGATATACCCATAGCACTACATTTAGATCATTCAACGGATTTAGATTATATTAAAAAATGTATTGATATAGGTTATAAGTCAGTTATGATCGATGCATCCTTTGATCCCTTTGAAGAAAATATTAAAAAGGTAAAGGAAATAGTAGATTATGCTAAAAAGAAAAATGTAACAGTAGAAGCTGAGTTAGGAAAACTTGGGGGACAAGAGGACGATATAAAGGTTGATGAAAAAGAGGCTATGCTTACTAATCCAGAATCGGCTGTTGAGTTTGTTAAAAGGACAGGGATAGATTCCTTAGCAGTAGCAATAGGAACAGCCCATGGATTATATAAGTCAGAACCTATATTAGATTTTGATAGATTATCAAAAATAAAAGAGAAGGTAGATGTTCCATTGGTTTTACATGGTGCTTCTGGGGTAGCGGTTGAAAGTGTAAAAAAATCCATAGAATTAGGGATTTGTAAAGTGAATATAGCAACGGAATTAAAGATAGCTTTCTCTATTGGTGTTAAGAAATATTTTAAGTTAAATCCTGATGCTAATGATCCAAGAAAATATCTAAAACCTGGAAAAAAAGAAATGGCTAAGGTTGTAGCTGAAAAAATAAAAATGTGTAATAGTCAAAACAAAGCATAAAAGAGGAGTTGAATAGTTTGATCACAACAATAACTTTAAATCCTTCTATAGATACAAGATATATGCTAGATGATTTTGAAAAAAATGGAGTTTTCCGTGCTAAAAAAGTTCATAAAACTCCCGGTGGAAAGGGACTTAATGTTGCTAGGGTGATAAAACAATTAGATAAGTCAGTAAAAACCACAGGTTTTTTAGGTGGAAAAAGTGGTGATTTTATAAAGGAGAGTTTAGATACATTAAATATAGAAAATTCCTTTATAAAAATTAAGAATGACACTAGAAGTTGTATTGCGATTTTATCTAAGGATGGTGGACAAACAGAGGTTTTAGAGCCTGGACCTGAGGTATTTAAAAAAGAAATAGATAACTTTTTATTAGAATATGAAAATTTATTACTTGAAAGTGATGTAATTTGTGCATCAGGGAGTCTTCCAAAGAATATACCTAGTGATATGTATAAAAAATTAATTGAAAAAGCAAAAAGTAAAGATGTAAAGTTTATACTAGATACCAGTGGTGAAGCACTAAAAAAAGGTATAAGTGCATCCCCTTATTTGATTAAACCAAATAAGGAGGAATTAGAAGGGATATTTAAGGTTAAAATAAATTCTCAAAAAGAACTTATAGATTATGGAAAGAAGTTAAGTAAAAGTGGAATAGAAATTGTTGTAATATCCCTTGGAAAAAAAGGGGCAATAGTAATTAATAAAGATAAAACCTATAAAGTAAATCTTCCTAAGGTAAATGTAGTTAATCCAGTGGGTTCTGGAGATTCTATGGTGGCAGGCTTTGCAATAGGTATAAAAAGGGGTTTAAATACTAAAAAACTAATAGAATTTGCATCTATTTGTGGAACGGCAAATGCCATGGAGGATGAAACAGGGAAAGTAAATTTAGATAATATTAAAAGGTTAGAAAATAAAATTGAAGTAAAAGAAATAAATTAATAAAGATTATAGAAAACTGAGTTTATCTCAGTTTTTATATTTTTTTGAAAAATGAATTCCAATATTTTGAAGTAATTACATAAACTTAATCGTCTAAACTTGTGAAAACTTATTTTAGGAGGGCAATTTATGTTAAAAATTTTTCGTAATAATAACTTACAAATTAGGGGCGGTTGGAAAATAATTATGAGTTTAGGCTTACCCTTTATATTATTAATAGGTATAGGAAGTATTTTAAATTTATTAAATATTAAAGATCCCTATGGTATAAGTCTTTTCATAGCTATCTTTTTAGGTGTATTTATTATACTTAAATTTATCGATAAAAAACCTTTTAAATATATAGGAGTAAATTCACTTAAGAAAAATTTTAATAACTTTTCCTTTGGATTATTAGGAGGAGCTATTTTTATAACACTAAATATAGGTTTACTTTTAATTTTAAATGATGCATCAATTAAGGGTAGCATACAAAATCCTAACTTTACATTTGAAATCATAAAGGGAATATTATTATTTATTATAGTTGCTTTAGCAGAGGAGATTCTTTTTAGAGGATATATTATAACAGCGTTGCAGCAAATGAAAAAATGGTGGCTATCAGGATTAGTATCTGCTATTATATTTTCATTAACCCATGGTGCTTTAAATGACAATGTATCATATATTGCAGTTATAAATCTTTTTCTAGCAGGGTTATTACTTTCTTATATGTTTATTAGAACAAAAAATATTTGGATGTGTGTAGGTTTTCATATTACTTGGAATTATTTTCAAGGATACATTTTTGGTATAGCAGTTAGTGGAAGAAAAGTAGGTAAAGCATTATATACAATTAATATCAGTGATAATTTTTTAGCAGGAGGAGCCTTTGGATTAGAAGGGGGAGTAGTTAATACAGTTATGTTTTTATTAGCTTTTTTATATGTTTATTTTTTTACTAAAAAAATAAAAGATATTAAAAAGGTTAAAATAGATGGTTAAAAATAAAATATACTTATATTTAGATTGGGAAGAGTATAAAGCTCTTTCCTTTTTTTAGAGTATTTTTACATTAAAACACATAAAAAAATGGTAAAATCAAAGTAAAATTTATGATAATATAAAAAGAAAAAGGTGATATATATGAAAAATGAAGGGACATGTTACTTTTGTAATAAAACATATTCAATGAGGGGGATAAAAAGACATTTAGATAAATGTAAAAAACGTTTTATAGATGATAAAATAGAAGATAAAAATTATTATATGGTAAGCGTTCATAGCTATTTTAAGCTTTATTGGATGTATTTAGAAGTTAGTGAAAATACAACCCTTAAGGATATTGATAAGTTTTTAAGAAAAAAATGGTTAGAATGCTGTGACCATTTAAGTATGTTTGATATAGGAGGGGATATTTATAAGTATTCATCCATGGAGAATTACCCTTGTGAAAATAAAAAAGTGACTGTTAAGGACGTTTTTAATGAAGGGTTAAAAATTAGATATGAATATGATTTTGGTTCAACAACAAGATTAGAAATTAAAGTTTTATCAGTTAGAAAGGGAAGTGGAGATGATGAAATTTTAGTTATGGCAAGGAATAATGAAATTGAGTATGAGTGTATAGAATGTGGGAATAAAGCAAGTTATATAAGTTCTGATATAAATGGGTTTCAAAGAAAATTCTTTTGTGATAAATGTGCTAATAAAAAGGGTATAGAAAATTTATTACCTGTTGTTAATTCACCAAGAATGGGAGTTTGTGGCTACTTTGGTGAAGAATAAATTTAAAATGAAAGGGAGGTACTGGTTATAACCGGGAAGATATGAAGGATTCCATAGTAAAAAAATATTTAAACCATAAAGAGGAAATAGTAAGAATATATGCATTAGAGTATTTTGCTTATAAAAATACTAAGGATATTGAGGTAACAGAATTTGCTTTAGTGAACTTATTTAAAAGTGTTGAATATGAAGAGACTTTGAGGATTTTAAGTCTTTTTCCTAAACTTATTAAGGATGAAGATATCTTAAGACATGTTTATAATATAGACACAAAGGATAAAATAATTAATAATCATATAGATAATATTATAGCATCTTCTGATACGAAACTTTTAAAGAGAATACCCTTTGTAAAACCAAAAAGTAGACAAGCTATGAAAAAATATAAAAAACGTTTATCATTGTCTAAATTAAAAACGAAAAAGCTTTGGGATAAATTATGGAAACATAGTAAATCAGCTGAGAGTAAATTTAGACTTAAATTTAATTATGACTATGGTGAATGGATTATAGATGAATTATCAACTAGGAGGGATTTTGATTATAATTTATTTTTAGATAAATTAAATTATAATATGAAAAATCGAGAAAAATGTAGTGATATAGATGATATGTATTTATGTTTTATGGCTGGAAAATTAAAAAGTAAGGAAGCTATTTCATTTTTAATAGATTGCGTTAAATGTGATGGGGATTGTTCTTATGAAAAAGCCAGTGAAGCTTTGATAAATATAGCTAAAAAAGAGGTTATAGATATTTTAGAAAAGGAGTATTTTAAAGAAGGAACACACTTTAGAACATGGGCAGTAGAGATACTTGAAAAGATTAAATCTAAAGAAAGTGAAAAGTTACTTCTTAAACTCCTAGATAAAGATAAGAATATAACTAAAAAGACTGCCATAGCCTATGGACTTTGTAAACACTTTTCTAAATCAGCAATACCTAAAGTTTTAAATTTATTAGATAATGGTTATGATAGATTACTTGTAAATTTAGAGGAAGGTATGTATGTAAATCATATTGTAAATGGTTTAAATCATAGGGATTTAATAAAATGGAAAAGAAGTATTTCAGATGAAAAAATAAGAGTTAAAAAGGCTATGGAAAGTATGATAAATGGAGATGTTAATACTCCCGTTACAAGGGAAAAAATAGGTAGAAATGCCCCATGTCCCTGCGGTAGTGGAAAAAAATATAAAAAATGCTGTTTAAATAAATAGGGGAGGTAAGTAAATGACAGATATAAATAAATACGGTAAAAAGTTTAAGGAATTTGAATTTAGTTTAATATATAATGACGAAAATAAAGGTTTTAAAAATTTTATTATATATGAAAGGGGACTATTAATAGAAAAAAGCTTCTTTTTATGGCATGATGTGATATATGTAACTTATTATAATAAAGATAAAAAGATCATAATTAATCTTAATGACCAAAGGGAATTAAAAATTTATTCTAAAGAGAAAAGTGAGCTTATGAGTTTTTATAATAAAGCAAGTAAACAGGTTGAAAAGTATAGACACTTCGATACCCTAAAAAAACTTAAAGTTGATTTAGATGAAATAAATATAGTGATGGATACAAATTCATTTGATGATGAGACTTATCTTGATACTTTAACAGGGGATATAATTTATATACCAATGGAGCTTAATGAAGATAATGTATATGATGAGGATTATATTAAAGACTTGCCAAAATGGGAACAAGAGGAAGCAGAACATATAAAAAAAGTATATGAGG
>VEND01000031.1 GCA_009711765.1 Bacillota bacterium
TTAAGAGTTGATTTTACTTAGTCAATAAAATTATACCTTATTTCAGGGGGGTGGCAAGCATTTTATATATAAATATGTAAAAATAAAGGTTTTGTTAAGATTTTTAGCAAAAACTTTTGACAAAACCAGAAATTAATAGAGGGGACTTTTATATAAAATGTAATATTGAACCTAGCATGGATAATAGAACTTTTGAAACGAAGATAAATAGTGATGGAACTTATATAAAAACTACCAGCTTTAGAGATTATATAGCTAAAGATAAGACTATAGTGGGGAGTGTATCTAAAGAAAAATTAATTAAATTTATAAAGTATGTAGTTATTAATGAGAATTTTTTTTTAATGCCTAAAAGGATAGATGGAGATGTAATGGATGGTAGTAATATTTATCTAGAGATAAGGGTAGGTAATAAGATTAAAAAAGTTGGGGGTTATCAACCGACTGCTGATAGTCATAGATTTAATAGAATTTATATAAGATATTGTCATTTATTTAAAAACTAAAATATGTAAAAAGGAGGTTATTATGGAGGGGAACTATGAAATTTTTGATTATATTTATAAAGGAATAAAAGAAAAAAAACAAGAAAATAAGCCAATAATAATCGGTATTAATGGCATTGATACCTCGGGGAAAACAGAATTTACAAATAGCTTAGATACTTATTTAAAAAAACAAAAAGAAAAAGTTCAAATAATACATATAGATGATTTTCATAATCCAAAGAAGGTAAGATACTCTGGTAAGGATGAAATTGAAAATTATTTTTATAAAAGTTTTAATATAAATAAATTAGTAAATGAGTTATTAATCCCAATTAAAAAGAAAAATTATTTACATAAGAAACTTAGAATATTAAATTTAGAAACAGATAAATACGATTTAGAAAAAAAATTTTTAATAGATAAAGATACTTTGGTAATTTTAGAAGGGGTATTTATCTTTAGAAAAGAAATAGAACCCTATCTAGATTATAAAGTTTTTATACATATACCCTTTGATGAGTGTAAAAAAAGAGTTTTAAAAAGGGACGTCCCAAAACATGGTAAAGAAATTCTAAAAAAATATGACATAAAATACATACCCACTCAAAAGTATTATCTTAAAAAGTATCCAACTGAAAAATATTCAGATATCATTATCGATAATACAGACTTTAATAAACCAAAAGTAATTTTTAAAGAGTTAAGAATATAACTTAACTTTTAAAAGAAAGGTGTGACAATTTGTTTGATAGAAGTAAGCCTAGTATAGAGGGGTTAGACGATACTTTTATGATAAAGTTAAATAAAAAAATACGAAAGAAGAAGATATTAAGTTGCTTAGTTTTAAGAAATGAAAAGTTAGTATTTAAATATTATAAAAATAAAAAGAATGAAAATAATCTTCAAAGAATTAACTCATGTACTAAAAGTTTTATATCAGCTTTATTTGGTATTTTAATTAAACAGGGATTAATTAAAGATCTACATACACCTATAGTAGAATTTTTTCCAAAATTAATTAATAAACAGTCTGATATACGTAAAAAAGAAATAACAATTTATCATTTATTGACTATGACGCCAGGCTTTTATTGGCCTGAGTTTGGCAAATGGGATAATTTCGCTAAGATGCAATATAGTTCTGATATGATTAAATTTATCATTAATAGACCATTAGAAAGTTCCCCTGGAGAATATATGAATTATAACTCAGGGTGTTCTCATTTATTATCAGCGATAATTCAAAAGGTATCTAAAGTTAGTACCTATGATTTTTCTAAGAAGTATCTATTTAGACCACTTGGTATTAATAATTCATTTTGGTATGATAGAAAAAATATAAATTTAGGGGCTGATGGATTAAAGATACAAAGTAGAGACATGCTTAAATTTGGCTACTTATACTTAAAAAAAGGTTCTTTAAATGGTAAAGAAATTATTCCTAAAAAATGGGTGGAAAAATCTACTGATATTCATTTTAAAGGATATGATAATATAGGAGATTACGGGTATCATTGGTGGATTTCAAAGGGAAAGGAGTATTATTTTTCTTTAGGTTATGGAGGACAGTTTATTATTGTGTCACCAAAATATAATTTGGTAGTTGTTTTTACTAGTAGAATGTATGATGATTCATTAGTGCCACTAAAATATTTTAATGAATATATTTTACCTTCGGTTAAGGGTTAATTAAGGGGGAGAAGATGAAAAATAAACTAATATTTTTTGAAGGTCAGCCAGGATCAGGGAAATCTAGTTTATCTCAGTATATTTTTAAACAGATAAACTTAAATAATAAATCAGTTTATTGGATGGATGAGTATGAACAGAATAATATACAATTTAAAGACTTTTGGAAGGAATATAATAATCCAACTGATAAAGATATTATAGATATACTTATTAACTGTTGGATTGACTTAATTAAAAGAGTAAAAAACACAGAAAAAAAATTTATTCTTGATAGTGCATTATTTAGTTACAGTTTATATTTAAAAAGTTTAGAAATCCCAGAAGAAAGAATAAATAAATATTTTAATAGGATAGAAAATTTATTAAAAGAACTTAATCCAAAGGTGATTTTTTTATATGGAGATACAGAAAAGGTGGTTTCTAGGGCTTGTAGTAGGAGAGGAGAGAATTGGACTAAATATACAATTAAAGATATTAATTCATCTCCATATCAAAGGAAAAGAAATAGAACTGGTTTTAAAGGTATGTTAGAGTACTTTAAAGATGGGCAGATACTATATAAAAATATAGCATCTAATATGGATTTTCCTATATTACATATAGATATAACCAATGAAAAATGGAAAGAAGATGAGTTGAAAGTTTTAAAATGGTTAGGCTATGATAAGATAGAGAATACTCATTATTTACCTAAAGAACTTTTAAATAAATATGTAGGAAAATATAAAGTTTCTAAAGACTTTCCAGTTAAGGATGAAAAGTTATATATAGAGCTAGATAAAGGTCAATTAATACTAAAAGGGACTTATTGGGAAGATTATAAGCTTAAACCACAAACCGATACATACTTTCACATACAAGGAATCCCTATGTATATTGATTTTAAGATAGATAAAGGTAAAGTAATAGGTTTTAATTATACTTTTATAGATAGATTAACTTACTATTGCTTTAAGATATCAGATTATTATAATATTTGATTGAATTAATATTTA
Organism: Bacillota bacterium; assembly: GCA_009711765.1. Classification (GTDB taxonomy): domain Bacteria; phylum Bacillota; class Clostridia; order Tissierellales; family MES13; genus MES13. Next base: position 3,176 of record VEND01000031.1, read on the forward strand.
AAAGTATATTATAAAAAATATTAGCAGGTGGCATCTTAATTAAAGGTGCCATCCGCTTTTTTTTGAAGGTTTATTATTGAGAAAAATAAATACAATTTGATTTTAATAAGTTATTTTGCATATCAATGCAATTATTACTGGTGTGATTATTTATATAATAAAAGGATAATTTGCATAACTATAAAAGTAATTCCTAAAAAATCTCAGGGGTAAAATATATAACTTTTGGACTATAACTTTAATATGTCTAGATGAGTTCTAAAAAATCATATTAGTGATTTTTATGAGGGAATATACAAATAACATAATAAAAATGCAATCAAAGTATAAAAAGCGGTTGAATAAATAGTATAAATACGGTATAATTATAAAAATTATAAATTTAAAGCAGGTGAAAATTATGGATACAAAAAATGTTGAAATATTGATAGAGGCTCTACCATATATAAAGAAATTTAGAAATAAAACATTTGTCATAAAATATGGTGGTAGTATATTTAAAAACGAATTAGCTAAAAAAGCCTTCATTGATGATGTAGCGTTATTATCTTTATCAGGTATAAATATTATTATTGTACATGGTGGGGGACCTAATATATCTGAAATGCTTACTAAATTAGATAAAAAAACAAGATTTATAAACGGTTTAAGGGTAACAGATAAAGAAACTATGGACATAGTTGAGATGGTTCTTTCTGGAAAGATTAATAAAGAAATTACCACAGAGCTTTGTAATCATGGCATTAATGCTTTAGGGATTAGTGGTAGAGATAGTAAATTAATAACTGCAAAGAAGAAATTATTAAATAGTAAAGAAGATTTAGGTTATGTTGGTGAAGTAGTAAGTATAAATAATAAATTTTTACTAGATTTAGTAAATAAAAATTATATTCCTGTTATATCACCAATAGGTGCTGATGATAAAGGAAATGCTTATAATATTAATGCAGATTATGTTGCAAGTTTTATAAGTTCTAAATTAAAAACAGAAAAACTTATTTATATAAGTGATGTAAAAGGTATTTATAAAGATATAAACGACGACTCTAGTTTCATAAATAGGGTTAATAAAAAAGAGATAAAAGAGTTAATAAATAAAGGGTTTATAAATGGTGGAATGATACCTAAAATGGAATGTTCATTAATGGCACTTGATAATGGTACAAAGGATGTCCATCTTATAGATGGAAGAAAAGAACATAGTTTACTAATAGAGATATTTACAAATGATGGTATAGGGACAATGATTGAAGGAGGTTTTTAAAATGAAAGATAATATTATGAAAAACTATGGAAGATTAGATATAACCTTAGAAAAAGGAATTGGTTCAAAAGTTTTTGATACTGAAGGGAAAGAATATATAGATTTTGTATCAGGTATAGCTGTTAATTGTTTAGGACATAGCCATCCTGCTATATTAAAAGCTTTAAATGAACAAAGTGAGAAATTAATCCATATTTCAAATTTATACTGGAATGAACCACAAATAAATTTAGCAAAGAAATTAATAGATAATAGTGATCATAAAGAAGCTTTTTTCTGTAATAGTGGAACTGAGGCTGTAGAAACTGCTTTAAAAATTGCAAGAAAATTCGGTAAAAATAAAAAAGGAAAAAATAAAAACGAAATATTATATATGGAAAATTCTTTTCATGGAAGAAGTTTAGGAGCACTAGCAGTTACTGGCCAAAAGAAATATCAAACACCATTTATGCCCCTTATGGAGGGAGTAAATTCAGTGAAATTTAATGATATAGATGATCTTAAATCTAAAATAAATGGAAATACCTGCGGTGTAATAATAGAACCTATTCAAGGGGAAGGGGGTATAGAAAAGGTAGATAAAGAGTTTTTAAAAAAATTAAGAGTACTTTGTAATGAATATAATGCTTTATTAATATTTGATGAAGTGCAATGTGGTATAGGAAGATTAGGTAAATTATTTGCATATGAAAGTTTAGAAGTTATACCTGATGTTATATGTATGGCTAAAGGTTTAGGGGGAGGATTTCCTATAGGTGCTGTTTTGACAAATAAAAAAGCAAGTGTATTAAAAAAAGGTGATCATGGATGTACATTTGGAGGAAATCCATTAGCCTCACAGGTATCTTTAGCAGTATTAAAAGAACTTATAGATGGTAGAGTAATAAAAAAGGTTAAAGATAAGGAAAATTATATTGTTGGTAAACTTAAAAAACTTAAAGATAAATATGAAGTTATAAAAGAAATAAAAGGTGAGGGTTTATTATTAGGTATTAAATTAAATGATAAACCACAAAAGCTTTTAAATAAGACTCTTGATAATGGGCTTTTATTAGTGGGAGCTGGGAAAAACGTAATTAGAATAGTACCACCTTTAAATGTTAAAAAAGAAGATATTGATAAAGGATTAGATATTTTAGAAAAGTCAATTAAAGTAATATATTAAAGGAGATGATTATATGATATTTACACAGGATGCTATTAAAAATGCTGATATTAAGGATTTAGAAAATTTTAGTATAATGCCTAGCTTAAAAAAGATAGCAGTTATTAATCTAGGGATAAATAAAGAAGATTTAATAAAAATAGTTGATAAAAAATATAGTGTAAGTGTTTTTAATTATGATTTTGATATTGATTATATAAAAAATAACTTTGATGTAGTTTTTATATCAAATGGTGATATAGAGGGTGAAAATTTTAATATATTGATTGAAAAAATTAAAAAATTAATAGGAAAAAATATTATTCTTGGAGTTGGATTTGGAAAAAAAGTTATAAAAAAGACAATGGATATTAAATATGAAGGTAATTATATTGATAATGAACTTAAAGTATATGGTTGTGAAGTTAAAGATGATTATATGAAAAAAATATTAAAATTCATTTAGTTTGAGGTGTTAAATATGAAAGGCATAATATATTTAGAAGATGGAACAGTATATATCGGTGAAGGTTTTGGTAGTAAAGGAACTAGGGTTGGTGAGTTAGTATTTAATACTTCTATGACAGGATATCAAGAAATATTAACTGACCCATCCTATAAGGGACAAATCATTACAATGACATATCCTTTGATTGGAAATTATGGAGTTAATAGTTTTGATAATGAATCAAATAATATTCATGCAGCGGGTATGATTGTTAAAACATTTAGTAAAAATCCATCTAATCATTTAAAAGAAGAAACAATAGATACGTTTTTAAAAGAGAAAAATGTAGTAGGAATTAGTAATGTAGATACAAGAAGTATAACTAAAAAGATAAGAACTTTAGGAAGTATTAAATGTGTAATATCCAATAAGGAATTTGATTTAAATGTCTTAGATAATATTATTAAAAAAACCCACTTAAGATATGATTGGATGAAGGATGTGGGAGTGAAAAAATCATATAAAATAAATGGAATTGGACCTAATATTGCTTTGTTAGATTTTGGTATTAAAAAGAATATAATTAATAATCTTAAAAAATTAGATTGTAATATAACAGTTTTCCCACAAGATGCAGAATATGAGGAAATAATGGCTATAAAACCTGAAGGAATACTTTTAAGCAATGGCCCTGGAGATCCAGAAAAAGCTGAAGGTGCAATAAAAACAATTAAAAAGCTTATCGGCAAACTTCCTATATTTGGGATATGCTTAGGGCATCAATTGATAGCTCTAGCCTTAGGAGGAGAAACATATAAGATGAAATTTGGACATAGGGGAGGAAATCATGGTGTCTATGATATAAAAAGGGATAGAGCATATATTACTAGTCAAAATCATGGATATGCTGTTGATAAAGAAACTATAAAAGATACTATGGATATAACTCATATTAACTTAAATGATAATACCTTAGAAGGTATGGAACATAAAAATTTACCAATATTCTCTGTACAGTTTCATCCTGAAGGTTCTCCTGGACCTTGTGATTCTTCATATCTATTTAATAAGTTTATTTCATTAGTAAAGGATGATAAAAATGCCACTAAATAATAATTTAAAAAAGATTTTAATAATAGGTTCAGGTCCAATAGTTATAGGACAGGCTGCTGAATTTGATTATTCTGGTACCCAAGCATGTAAAGCTATAAAAGAAGAGGGAATAGAAACGGTTTTAGTAAATAGTAATCCAGCTACTATAATGACTGATAAATTTATAGCTGATAAAGTTTATATTGAACCTATAAATATTGATAGTTTATCTAGCATAATAAAAAAGGAAAAACCTGATGGTTTATTAGCAGGTTTTGGAGGACAAACAGCATTAAATATTTCTATGGAATTAGAACAAAAGGGGATATTAGATAAATATAATGTTAAACTTCTAGGCATTGAAAGGGATACTATTATTAAATCAGAGGATAGAGATGAATTTAAAAAGTTAATGGAAAGTATTAATGAACCCATATGTAAAAGTATAATAGCCACTGATTTAAAAGAATGTGAAAACTTTGCAAAAAAATTTGGTTATCCAGTTATTATAAGACCAGCTTATACCCTTGGAGGAACAGGGGGAGGGATAGCTAAAAATTATAATGAGTTAGTAGAAATAGCTTCAAGGGGTATAAAAAATAGTCCTATAGAACAGATAATATTAGAACAAAGTGTAGCAGGCTGGAAGGAATTAGAATATGAAGTTATGAGGGATGAAAAGGGAAATGTAATTATTGTATGTAATATGGAAAATTTTGATCCTGTGGGAGTTCATACCGGTGATAGTATAGTAGTAGCACCTTCTCAAACCCTAACCGATAAAGAGTATCAGATGCTAAGGAGAGCTTCAATAAAGATAATTAAGAGTTTAAATATTAAAGGAGGATGTAATATACAATTTGCACTAGACCCAAATAGTAATAACTACGTGGTTATAGAAGTAAATCCAAGGGTTAGTCGTTCAAGTGCATTAGCATCAAAGGCTGTTGGTTATCCTATAGCAAAATTAGCAGCAAAGATAGCTATTGGTTTTAGTTTAGATGAACTTAAAAATTATGTAACAAAAAATTCAAGTGCTTGCTTTGAGCCTACATTAGATTATGTTGTGGTTAAATTTCCTAAATGGCCCTTTGATAAATTTGATAAAGCAGATAAAAAGTTAGGCACACAAATGAAAGCTACAGGAGAGGTTATGGCAATAAGTAGAACTTTTGAGAGTGCTTTATTAAAAGCAGTTACATGCTTAGAAGGTGATATAAAAGGATTAAGTATAGAATGTATTACTAACTTAGATGATAATGTATTATTAAAAAAGATAAATGAATGTAGTGATGAAAGACTATTTTTAGTAGCAGAAGCTTTAAGAAGGGATATGGATATAAATTACATTCATGAATTAACTTGGATTGATTTATGGTTTTTAAATGCAATAAAAAATATTATTAATGTTGAAAAAGAACTTAAAAATAAATTAGATAAAGAAATTTTATATAAAGCTGAATCCTATGGATTTACTGATGATGAAATAGTTAAACTTAGTGGCTATAACCATGGAGAAATAGATAATTTAAGAAAGGAAAATAATATATATCCTGTATTTAAAATGGTAGATACCTGTAGCGGAGAGTTTATAGCTGAAACTCCTTATTATTATTCATGTTATGAAGATGAGGATGAAAGTATAATAACAGAAAATAAAAAGGTAATAGTTATTGGCTCGGGACCAATTAGAATAGGACAAGGTATAGAATTTGATTATTCTTGCGTTCATGGTATATGGGCATTAAAGGATTTAGGGTATGAATCTATTATAATTAATAACAATCCAGAAACAGTAAGTACAGATTTTGACATTGCAGATAAACTATATTTTGAATCCCTTTATATAGATGATGTATTAAATATAATAAATAAAGAAAAACCAGAGGGAGTAGTTCTTCAATTAGGAGGTCAAACTTCAATAAATCTAGCCTCTAAACTATATGAAAAGGGAGTTAATATACTAGGTACTTCATATAATTCTATTGATTTATCTGAAGATAGATATAAGTTTAGTAATTTTTTAGAAAAGATAAATGTAAATACTCCAAAGGGATATACTGCTACAGATATTGAAGATGCTTTAAAAATAGTAAAAGAAATCGGTTTTCCAGTTGTAGTAAGACCTTCCTATGTAATAGGAGGTAAAAAAATGAAAGTGATAAGAAATAAAAAGTCTTTAATAGAATATATAAAAGAATCTGTAAAGATATCAAAGGAATGTCCTTTATTTATTGATGAATATATAGAAGGTATAGAAATAGAAGTTGATGCAGTATCCGATGGTAAAGATATTTTAATACCTGGGATTATGGAACATATAGAAAAAACCGGAGTACATTCAGGAGATAGTATAACAGTTTATCCTTATTTAAGTTTAGATGATAATACTATAAAAAAAATTGTGGATTTTTCTAAAAAAATTGCAAATAATTTAGATATAAAGGGCCTTTTAAACATTCAATATGTATTTGATGGTAAGGATGTATATGTAATAGAAGTTAATCCTAGGGCATCAAGAACTGTACCTATTTTAAGTAAAGTAACTAATATACCAATGGTAAAATTAGCAATGGAAGTAATGCTTGGTAATAATCTTAAAAATAACCCCTACGGATTAGGACTTATTGATAAAAAGGATTTTTATGCAGTTAAAGTACCTGTTTTTTCTAATGAGAAACTTACAGATGTTGATGTATCCCTAGGACCAGAAATGAAGTCTACAGGAGAGGTTTTAGGTATAGATAAAGATTTAGATATAGCTTTATATAAAGGTTTTAAAGCAGCGGGTTATAATATAGTTAAAAAGGGAAATATGTTTATTTCATTAAATGAAGAAGATAAGTTAAAAAGTTTAGACTTATTAAATGAATACAGCAATCTAGGATTTAATTTATTTGCATCTAAAGGAACAAGTGAATTTCTTAAAAACAATAATATAAACTGTAAAACATCTTCCTTAGATGAAATGATTAAAGATATAGATGAAATTAACATAATTATAAATACTCCTACAGAGGGAAATAAGAAGATGAAAAAAGGATTTAAATTAAGAAGAAAGGCAACTGAAAGAAATATACCAGTATTTACATCATTAGATACATTAAAGGCTTTCTTAAAAGCAATTAATATAGAAAAAAATAATGATTTTGTAGATTATAATTCAATGGATTATTATTTAAATTAGATACACCGAAATTTTTCGGTGTATTTTTTTATGTTGGTTATAGATGGTAATCATGATAAAATATTTATTAATAATTTTAAAGTAGGGGGAGCATATGAAAAAAATAAAAGTAGAAAATTCAGTAGGTACTGTATTAGCCCATGATTTAACAAAAATTGTACCTGGTAAATTTAAAGGTGCTAGGTTTAAAAAGGGACATATTATTACAAAAGAAGATATCGAGATATTAAAGGATATGGGAAAAAATCATATATATTCCTTTGTAGTAGATGAAAGTAAATTACATGAGAATCAATCAGCTATAAGGATGGGGAAGGCAGCTATAGGTAATGGAGTTTATACAACAGAACCATCTGAAGGTAAAGTAAATATTAAATCAAAATATAAAGGTTTATTAAAAGTAAATAAATCAATTTTAAAAAGGGTAAATGATATCGATCTTATAATGCTTGCAACTTTACATAATAATACAATTGTAGAAAAAGACCAAAAGGTAGCAGCAACAAGAATAATACCTTTAGTGATAGAAAAAGAGAAAATAGAAGTCTTTGAAAATATATGTAGAAATGAGGGTTCTATTGTAAGTGTAAAACCTATGTATAATTTAAAAACAGGTATAATAGTTACAGGTTCAGAAGTTTATTGTGGTAGAATTAAGGATAAGTTTGGAGATATTTTAAAGGAAAAAATAGATACTTATAAAGCTGAATATGTAGGGATTAAATATGCACCGGATGATCCAAAGGAAATCTCAAAAGCAATACTAGAATTAATTGATATGGGAGCAGAAGTTATACTAGCTTCTGGTGGAATGAGTGTTGATGCTGATGATGTTACACCATCAGCTATAAGGGATATATCTACTGAAGTTATATCCTATGGTTCTCCGGTATTACCTGGTTCAATGTTTATGGTAGCCTATAAAGAAGGAGTAACGATACTTGGTATACCAGGGTGTGCAATGTATCATAAAACTACAGTTTTTGATGTTATATATCCTAGAGTATTAGCTAAAGAAAAATTATCAAAACAAGATATAACCTCTTTAGCATATGGTGGACTTTGTATGAATTGTGAAGTTTGTAATTATCCTATTTGTCCCCTTGGAAAAATATAAAATTTTTTTAATAACTATAACTCCTGTCTAGACAGGGGTTATTTTTAATAAGAATTATTATAAAAAAAGTATTGATTATATTGAAAGCATAAAAATGAAGGTAAAATTTTCTTTCCATAGAATAAAGTATCAATGGTTTATTTAGTTTTAAATATAGATATTGGAGGTGTGTTAATAATAAAAAATTATTTGCAATTTAAACCTTCTTTTGACTTAAAAGAAGATATTAAACAATACTTTAGTAATTTTAATTCTTTAGAGACATATAATCATTCTTTAGATGTATTAGAAGAATTATCATACATTGAAAAGGTAGTAGGGGTTGTTGATAAATATAGTTATATTGCCTGTTTATGTCATGATTTAGGAAGAGTAGTGGCTAAAGAAGATATAGTTTTATTTTGTAGAGAAAATAATATTCATATAACAGAGGAAGAAAAATTATTACCTTCTATTTTACATCAAAGGATATCTAAGTTTATTACAGAAAATGTATTTAAAATAGAAAATGAAAAGATATTAAATGCAATAGGTTATCATACAACATCAAGAAAAAAACCAAGTAATATTGAAATGGAAGTATTTTTAGCTGATAAATTAAGTTTTAGAGAAAAGGAATTTTTTATGACAGTAAAGGGAATAAGAAATTCTTTAAAAAATTCAAAAGAAGAAGCTATGTTATATTACTTAACTGAATTATATAAAAAGAAAAATGAATTAAGGCTATACCACACAGATGCATATAAAGCTTATAAGTATTTTAAAAAACTATTAAAGGATTAAAGGAGTATGATATGTTATTAGATTTATTAAAAAAAAGATGTAGTCTACGGGATTTTTCAAGTAAGGATATAGAAAAAGAAAAGATAGATTATATACTTAAGGCAGGGAGATTATCACCATCAGGAGGAAACGAACAACCTTGGAAATTTGGTGTAATTACAAATAAAGATCTCATTAAAAAGATTTCAAACCTTGCTTATAATCAAAAATGGATAAATGATGCAAATTTTTTAATTGTTTTATGTACAATTATAGTATCTGATAAACGCGGGGGAAGGGATATACAAAGGGCAAGATTTCCAGAATTTAAAGATTCAATTAATAATATGGATAAAAAACTTTATAGTAAATTAAACCAAGAAGAACATCAAACTAAAATACCAGGTACACATATGGTATTAGCAGCTTTAGAACAGGGAATAGGTTCTACTTGGATATCTTATTTTAAGGTAGAAGAGGTTTCTAAATTACTAAATTTAGATAAAAATTGTATACCCTCAGAGATAATAGCCTTTGGTTATCCTAAAAAAAAGATAAAGCCTAAAAAAAAGAAGAGTTTAGATGATATTGTATTTTATAATGAGAATTAATTAAATAGTTTTTTAGTTATTAGGGGGATTTTCATGGAAAAATATAATTCTTATAATGTAAATTTAAGTATTGATACAATAAATAGCTTCCTAAAATCAAAGGTTAACTTTACTTATTATTGTAAAGAAGAAAAGATAAATAGTCTGCGTTTTTTTATTTATAAAGATTTAAATATTAAAAGTATAAAGTCTAATAATATAGCTGATTATAGGGTTAAAGAAAAAATAGCTAAATGGTCACCTTTTATTAAAGAATCTAAAGAAATTAATATCTACTTTTCTAAACCGCTATTAAAGGGAGAAAAAGTTGATATTAAATTTAATTATAGCGGACAAATAAAAAAGGTTAATAATTCAGCTATTAATAGAATTTCAGAAAAATGGATAGAGTTAGGGATATATTCTCCGTGGTTTCCTTTGATTGAAAGTATTGATAAGGCATGTTTTAAGGTGAATATATCATTTAAAAAAGATGATTATTTTGTAGTTGGAAGTAATATTACTAAACCTACAGAAAATGGCTGGCTTATAGATCAAAAAATTCCCTTTATAGATTGTTCATTCTTAGCTTCAAAATATTTTAATTATAATCAGTTTAAAAATAAAGTCAAAGAAGTGAATGTGCAGGTTTTTTATATTAATACTAGTCATAATAAAATTGCAAAAGAGTTTAATGACATATCCCATAATGTATTAAATAGTTTTGTTTCTAAATTTGGAGATATTAAGAAACAAAGTTTCTCAATAGTTATTTTACCTAGAGAGAATGGAGGTGGATATAATAGACCAGGACTAATAGTTCTTCCGAATTTAAGTAAAGAAAACTCAACTAATCATTTTAAATATTTATCAGCAAAGATTAAAAACTTTAAATATCTTGCCCATGAAATGGCACACCTTTGGTGGTCAAAGGCTGATATGACTACATATGAAGATTGGTTAAATGAATCCTTTGCAGAGTATTCATGTTTAATTTCAATAAGGGATTATTATGGAAAGGAAAGGTTTGAAGAAATAATTGCTAAGTATAAAGAAAACTCAAAAGATTTACCACCAATACTTAATTTAAATAGAGAAGATGAAAAAGCATTTGATACATTATATGTAAAGGGACCTATTTTATTATATGAATTAGAAAAAGAAATTGGTGAAAGAATGTTTAATAATCTTTTATGTGAAATACATATGAATGAAATTAATAATACAGAGGAGTTTTTAAATAAACTTTTAGAATTAACAAATAAAGAAACTATGAAGAAGTTTAAAAGCAAGTTAAAAAGTTAAAGGGTGAAAAGTGTTATTTATCTCCTGTAGATAGTAGTGAAGTAAAAAAGGTTACAAAATGGAGTAACGATATTGAAGTTTCATTTAAAACAGGTATATATGGGGAAAATGAGTATGATGAAGTTTATATGGATATTTTAAGTGATGAGTTTAAAGATTCAATAATAAAAAAAGTGTTAAGTAACTATGACTAGATTATATTCTAAATTTGATTCCGTTAAATAAAGAATGAAAGCATCCAATAAATGGTAAATGAACACCAAAAAATAATTTTTATAATTATATTTATTTTAAGATTAGCAAAATTGGTACTCTAAAGTCAAATTTTATTTAGGTTTAAGCGTAAAAAAGGGCATAGAATCCCCAGGGAGCTTTGGGAAGATTTAAAATTATATAAGTATTATAAGAACCTGTCAAAATCCAGGTAGTATACTTTTTAGGTCCTTTGACAGAACCTTAAT
>VEND01000043.1 GCA_009711765.1 Bacillota bacterium
ATAAAATATACTCTTAATTTAAACCTGTTTTTTTGCTAAAAAACCTAGGTTCTATTAAAGTTACCCTTTTTTAATCACTTCTTTTACTTTCTTTTAAAAATTCTCCTTGACATATTACCAGGTTGCTATTATTATATTTACCCAAATTTATCAAAACTATAAGTTCGAAAAAACCTCAACACTCATGTTGAGGTTTTATTTTAATTAAATATGTTATAAAGTATTACTATTAAAAATAATATGACAATATATATAAATGTAGAATTTTTATACCACTTACTTTTAAACTTCATTTTAGGAGCCATTTGCTTTAATTGCTCTTTTTTTGCCTTTGACTTAGAATCGGCCTTTTGTTTTAAATCAGGGTCTAGTTCATATATTTTATTCTTATAATACTTAGATAATAAGTTTTTAACGATTAAATAATATATAAAAGTAATCAAAAGAAATGTAATTAAGCTATTTTTTAATGAAATGATTCCTACTAAATTTAATCCTATGGCACCTAAGAAATAGATAAGTAAAACTAAAGTCAATAACATATAATACTTTTTAATAAATTTTTCTTTCTCATTTTTCATAAAAGCCAACCCCTTTCTAATTACCTGAAACAGATAAACTTTTTATTTTCAATGAAGGAGAACCAATATATCCTCCACTAGATGGTAATGTGAATTTTAAATCATCTGAAACTTGTATAATATCCATTAACATCTCAAAGAAATTTCCTGCAATAGTTACTTGATTAACTGGCCTTTTGATTTCACCACTATCTATTTCAAATCCCTTTGATGATAAAGAAAAGTCTCCAGAAACAGGATTTAATCCAGCATGTAATCCTTCCACATTAGTTATTAAAAGTCCTTTATCTATAGTTTTGACCATATCTTTAAAACTTAAATCCCCATTTTTAATATACATATTAGTTGCTGCTATAGTAATTGGTGCTTTATATGAGCTTTTATTTGCATTTCCAGTTGTCTCTACTCCGTCTTTTTTAGCTGTTTTTAGATTATGAAGAAAAGTTTTTAATTTTCCTTTATCTATAACTTTTTTATATTTAGTCGCAACACCTTCTCCATCAAAGGACTTTGAAGCTACTCCTTCTTTCATAAAGGGATCATCTACTAATGTAATTAAATCATTAGCTACTTTATCATTAATTTTACCTTTAAGAAGGGATAATCCCTTTTGTACGTTTTCTGCTGAAAAAATTGGCATAAACGCTTCTAATATACTAGCTGCTACATTATTTTTTAATATTATAGGATAATCATCAGAAAGGATTGATTTAGCTCCTAACATATATAATGCTTCATCAACTGCTTCTTTTGCAAGTTCTTTAGCATTAAAATCTGTAAAATCCTTAGTAATTTTATAACTACTAGCAGTTTTTATATCATCTTTATCCTTCACCATAACTGATATATATGCATAGGCTATGTTAGATTTGTTTTTTAGATCTAATCCTTTTGAATTTATTAATACACTTTCAAAGGATTCTTCTCCATAAATACAATGATCTACTTTTTCTACCCGTTCATCAAGTCTTAACGCTTCCTTTTCTAAAACTTTTGTAACTTCTATTTTCTTTTCCATAGAAGTTTTTTCAAGCTCCTCGTTATAACTATCTATTTTCTTATAATCCTTTGAACCTTCAAAGATGTGTTCTTCATCATCACTATCAATAACTTTAGCATTATCTATAGCTTCATTTATTAGCATATCAACAGAGGTTTCATCAATTTTTTCAGTATAAGAATATCCCATCTTCCCATTATATATACCTCTAAAGGAAAGGCCTTGTTCTTTTGCTATACTATATTTATCTATCTCACCTTCAAATACTGCTAAATCTATAGTTTTATTCCCCTGAATATATACTTCCATATCTTTTATGCCAGATTCTTTTCCTCTTTTGAATAATAATTTTATTATTTCTTTTTTATTCATTACTTCTCACCCTTTCTTCCACCAACTGTCATAGCTTCAACTCTGATAGTAGGCTGGCCAACATTTGTAGGTACTGCTCCACTTATTGAACCACACATCCCTTGTCCATGGGCTAAATTATTACCTACCATATCTATTTTTTTAAGTATATTTCCTCCATTTCCAATAAGGGTAGCTCCTCTAACCGGTTCTTCTATTTTTCCATTCCTAACTATATAACCTTCCATTACAGCAAAATTAAAATCTCCTGTAGAAGGATTCACTGAACCACCGCCCATATATTTAGCATATAAACCATATTCTGTATTAGCTATTATCTCTTCTTTTTTAGATTTACCATTAGCTATATAAGTATTTGTCATTCTAGAAGTAGGTGCATACTTATAAGACTGTCTTCTTGAAGAACCAGTCGATTTTGTATTTAATCTCCTACCATTTAATTTGTCAACTAAATACCCTTTTAAAATACCATTTTCAATAAGTAAATTCTTCCTAGTTTCCATACCTTCATCATCTATATTTTGTGATCCCCATGCGTTAGGAATTGTTCCATCATCCACTGCCGTTACTACATCCGAAGCTATTTTTTCTCCTAGCTTTCCTGCAAAAATTGAAGTTCCTTTAGCAACTGATGTTGCCTCTAAACCATGTCCACAGGCTTCATGGAAAATCACCCCGCCAAATTCATTATCTATAATAACAGGCATTTTACCACTAGGACAAGGTTTAGCATTTATCATAGTCTTAGCAATTCTAGAAGACTCTTTTGCATAATCTTCAATATTGATAGAATCATAAAACTCAAATCCACTATGACCTCCTATTCCATAAAATCCTGACTGCATCTCCCCATCTTTTGATGCCACAGCATTTATAGCAGTTCTAGTTCTAACTCTTTTATCTTCAACATATAGGCCTTCAGAATTTGCTATTGCAACCTTTTGTTCACTATCCATATATATTACTTTAACCTGGGAAATTTCCTCTTCTTTTTTCGCAACTTCATAGGCTTTTTTCATTAATTGAACTTTTCTATTTTTTCTAATATTTCTAGGAAAAGTAATTATCTTATGTTTATTTTCAATTTCTTTTTTCATCAAATCCAATTTAATATCTTTACTTTTACCCTTTAATGCTAAAGAAGCTTGTCTAGCAACGGATATTAAAGTCTCCTTTGTTGAATCATTTGTATAGGCATATACACTATTTGTTCCTTTAAAAATCCTTATACCTACACCATAATCTCTACCTGACATACCACTTTCTATCTTTCCACCTAGCATACTTAAACCAGTATTTATTTTATCTTCTATAAACACTTCTGCAAAATCTCCACCCGTTGATAGGGCTTCGTTAATTATATCTTCAATGACTATTTTATCTAACATTTTTATCCTCCTCTAATCAAATTATCCTAAGTTATATACTTCTATATAGTATAATTAATTCCTTCTTTAAATAAATATACCCTCTTTAACGAGGGTATATTATTTATCTATAAAACTTATTAAATTCTTTATAAGTAGCTATTTTGCTAAAATAATTATTTTTTTATTTAAATTAAAGTTAAAATCTATCTTCAGGTGTTTTCATAACTTCTAAAACCTTTTGTATTTTCTTAACTTTTTTATTAGAACTATCCTTCATTATAGGTTCAAAACATCTAATAAAATGTAATAAAGAATCAAACTTATCAATCTTTTGAGCTTCTAAAATATTCTGTGTTTCCATATTAGTTTTAGTTTCTTCTAACCTTCCCTTAGTTCTTAGTACTTTATCTACTATTTGTCTTTTATCTTTATCCATATATTTAACCATTTCAGTTAATATTCTTTCTTTTCTTTCTATTTTAGATACATCTGTATTTAATGCATTTATCTCATTATCATATTCTTGTTTATTAAGTCTTTTTACTTTGTTTAATATATCAAAAACATCCTGTACTTTTGATAGTAATAATTGTTCTTCCTCTGTAAAATATGGTTTTATATTTTTTACCATTTCAACTTTACTTTGAAAATCATTATCTAAACTAAGTTTTTCACTTATATTACCATTACGAGTTAATAATAAAAACAAGGGAATGATTAAACTTGAAAAATTTAAAGTTTTATTAACTTTAACCCCATCTTCTTGATTGTTTATTATTTTTTCATTCATTAAGTTAATCACCTCTTTTCTAATATATGCATACAAACTTGTTATTATATTTTATGCATTTTTAAAAGTATGGTGATTATTAATAAATATAAACTATTTTATAAATCACTAAGTCCTTTTTCCATTCTTAGTTGAGCCAATGATTTTGAAGTAACATTTTCTTCTTTTAAACCTAATAACTTTATAGCCTTTGATAAATCTTTCTTATTTTTAACCTCGATTTCAAGATAGGCTTCAGGATAAGTTTCTTTATTCCATGTATCTATCTCAAATAATATATCTTCATATATATATGAAATTCGTTTCTTCGTTCCTTTATGCTTTATATCTAAATCTAAGTGAGAAAAAATCTGAATCATAGCTTCCTTATTATCAATTTTAGTTTCTATTTCAGTATTTTCCCTTACACCATTACTGGATATATTTTTTTTAAGTGTTAAAATTATATCCTTTTTATCAGTTTCTAAATCTGTATTCTCCCTTATTCTTAAATAGCCTTTATGTCCATTTTTTATAAATCTATCTTCGGTATCAAAAATTGTATTAACCTGATATTCTTTTTTTATTTGTTTAGCATTTAAATCATTTAATTTCTTTTCTATTTCACAAACATTTATATTTAAAACCTTTACTTCTAGCTCCTTAGTCACTTTTCTCCTGGTTACTGAAATCGTAAAAAAAAGTATCCTACAATAATATAAATCGCTACCGAATTAAGAAAGGTAACATACCTAAGAGATTCTCACTCTTTTTCACAGATAGGCTAATGCCTTGTCATTTACCTACTGTAAAGACTTAAATCTGTGAAGCATACCTTTTAGCGCGGGAAAATTCTCTCATTAATTCATTAAGTTATTTTTTAAAATCTTCACTGGGATTTTTTATTTTAAGCATTCTTACAGTTTTCAATATTCACAACTCCTACACCAGAACTTTTGTTCTTAATATGTGTAATCTCCTTTACTTTATTAGTTTTTAATAAATTTATATTATTGTATGATACGATTTAAAGTAACCAGTTTCCACCTCCTTATATTTTCTCTGCTACTACTGTGAAAGACTTTGGTATTCCAGGGTCAAACACATTCGATGACATATTAGGCAATTCCTCTAATACCTTTATAAATAATCCTTCACTTGCTATAGCTGTAATCACCTCCCCTAAAGTCCATTTTCTTAATTTTACTTTACTAAAATTTTTTCTATCTTCTTCTTTAAGAAATTTTAAAAAGGCTACATCCCTTTCTTCTAAAGAAGTATCAAAGTAATCTCCTTTTATTTTATGTTTTCTTGTCTTATGCCTTTTACCTCTTGAACTTATAAGCTTAGTTGAAAATGGATGAAAATCTTGAAGAATAAGCCTTCCATCTTTTTTTAATAGCTTATATATAGTCTCCATTAAAGGCTTTAAATCTTGAAAATAATGAAGTATCCCAAGTTCAGCGAAAACGTAATCATACTTTCCTGTTAATTCTTCTTTAGGTAAATCTAAAACATCCTTTACTAAATAATTTATATCTACATTAGATGCATCGGCTAAATCTTTTGCATACTTATAATTTCCATAAGAAAAATCAGCTATAGTTACATCAGCTCCTAATAATGCCAATGCAACAGCTTTATTGCCATTTGATCCTAATAAATTTATAACTTTTTTTCCCTCTAACTCATCAAAATACTTATATAAAGTTGATAATCTTTTTATTGGATCTTTAATTATTTTTTTTGCAGCTTTTTCAGGTGTGCCAAATCTATTTAACCAAGCTTTATAAGTGTTTTGTTCCCATGCCTTTTGATTATTTTTTCTTAAGTTTTTTTCCATAAAAATTCTCCTTTAGATCTTTTGTTTAGTTAAATGTATTAAATAACACAAATTTGTAAATGCTTTATTTATAACTATTATAAGGAGGAAATCCCCTATGAAAGTTATTATTATACTAATAATAACATTAATAACTTTTATTACATTTTATAAAAGTTATAAATCTAAAAAAAGTAAAAACAATTTACTTTTAGATTTAAAATATAAAGATATAGAAATTTCACTATTAGGAGTACCGGACTTAGATGACTTTAAAAAGGAAAATAATCCTTTTAATTCTAAGTATAATGAAAATGAGATCAATCTTCCCATGGAGCTTATAGTCAATGGGAAAATAAAAATGGATAATTTAAATACAATAAAAAAAGATTATTACTGGTTAAGACAAACAATTAATAAAAAAGGCACCAAAAATATTGATGACGTTAACTATGCTATATTAGATGAATCAGGAATTTTACATATTAAAAATAATTAGTATATTTTTAGTGGTTTAAAATTAATATAATCACAAGCTACACAAAAGAAATCTATTCCCTCTATGTTACCCTCAACAGCATATTTATGTCCTTCTGAATGTAGATGTCCATATAAGCAAGTAGATACATTAAATTCCTTCATAACCTCTACAAACTCGTTAGGTGTTCCATCTAAATTAAATGGTGGATAATGTATAATAACTATTATTTTTTCAATGTTTTTATCTACTGATTGTAAAGATAATCTTAATCTATTTAATTCCCTATTAAAAACCTTTTCATCATGGGATTTAAATTCATCGCTATCTTTAGATGTCCATCCCCTAGTTCCAGTTATAGAAATATCTTTATAATTATAACTATCGTTATGCAGAAAATGTATACTATTTAATTCAAGAGAATTTAATTTTGATTTTGTTTCCCACCAATAATCATGATTTCCCTTTGATATTACTTTAACCCCGGGTAATTTATCTATTTTTTTTAAATCAAAGAAAGCTTCTTTCAATTTAAGTGCCCAAGATATATCTCCTGGTATTAAAACTAAATCATCATCATTAACTACTTCTCTCCAATTAGAAAAAATTCTTTTTTCATGCTCTTTCCAATTTTCTCCGAATATATCCATAGGCTTTTCTTTAGAAAAGTCTAAATGCAAATCACCAATTGCATATATCATATAATTCACCTCAATATCTTTAATGTTAAACTTTAACTTTAAGATTAAAATCCTAAAATTTACAGTTATGAAAGGGTTAATGTTAAGGATTAACTATTATAGTTTAACATAATTATAATCCACATTTAAATCATTTAAAATTTTACTTTCCCTTAAATGACAAGTAAATATTATGATTTGTCTTTCCTTTGAAAGTTTATATAATAATTTTAATATGTTTTTTAATCTATATTTATCATATTGTGAAAAACAGTCATCTAATATTAATGGTAGCTTTTTCTTTTTAGATATTGTATCTATTATACCTAATCTTAAAGAAAAATATATTTGATCTATTGTTCCTTTACTTAAACTATCTACATCAAGTATATCATTTTTATTAGAATCTATGACTTTTACATTTATATCTTGGTCTATTTTAATATCATAATATTTACCTTCTGTTATTTCTTTAATTATTGATGCTACTTTTTTGTTTAACTTAGGAGCAAAATCCTTATGTATATTCTTTGAAACTTTATCTAAAGTATTTTTAGCTATATTTAATGCATCTAATTTTTTTTCGTATTTGTTTTTTAAATTTATCTTTTTTTCTATTTCTTCATTAATCTCAGGTAATGCTTTAACCTTTGATAAATTATCTATTTTTTCCTCAAGTCTACTTTTAAGCTTTTCTTTTTCTATTAATTCATTCCTTATTTCTTTTAATTCATTTTCTAAACTATCTTTATTTAAATTACTAGTATCTATATCTTCACTATTTTTTAGCCTATTAGCTTCCTTTTCTAACTCTTCATAGGATTTATCTTCTAATATTTTAGTTAGTATGTCTCTTTTATAATTAAGTCTTTCTATTATTTTATCGTATGTCTTTAATTTATCTATTCCTTTATTAAAATCATCCATACTTAAACAATTATTCTTTACTAATATTTGATTTATCTTTACATTTTTATCCTTTATCTTTTTATTTAAGTCTAATATTTCTTTTTTTTGTTCTCTATGTTGCTGTTCAATAATTCTTTCAGATTCCATTAAATTAATCCTTAGTTTTTCATCCTCTACTAATTCAGATAAATAATCATTAAATTCTTCAATTGTAAAATTTATTTTCTTAGATTTTAAATTAAAATAAATCAAAAGTATTAAACTAAGTATTGTAATAAAGTAAGACTTAGTATTTATTAAAAAACCTATTAATATACTCCCTAAGAAAACAAAACTTATTAATATTTTAAATAGATTAATATTCTTAAGTTTCGATTTTTCCCTATCTACATCCCTTTTTATATCTTTAAAGTTCTTATTTTTATATTTTTTATTTTTAAAAGTTTCATCATAATCGCCTTTAATTTTATCTAACTTTTGTTTAGTCATATCTTCCTTGATTTTTATTCTATCTAAAGATTCTTTTAAGGATTGTAAACTATTTTCTAAAGTTAGTAAAGTAGAATAGTCCTCTTCAGATATATCTTTATACTTTTTAAATGTTTCTAATTTTATTTGCAATTCATTAATATCTGATAAAACTTTCTTAGCTTCTAAGTATCTTTTATTTATACTATCTTGTTTAAGTTTTAATAACTTCTTTTCTAAGCCTTTTTTTCTTTGATTTAGATTTTCTATATTCTCTTTAACTTTTTTTAGTTTTACTTGACTTTCGTTAGCCTCATCATTAGTCTTTATAATATTTTCTTTTTTATTTTCTAATCTATTTATTTCTTCAATAATCTTACCATAGGGTGATGTTTTAATTCTTTTTTTTGTCCCTATATCATTAATTTTTGTATCAAGTTTTTTAAGAATCTTTTTAATAGAAATCTCTTCATCTAAAGATCCTCCTAAATTAGCTAGCTTATCTTTTATTTCTTTAGATAAGTTCTTATCTGTTTTGCTACCTAACTGTTTTATACTTAAAGTATTTTTATATACAACGTTGTTTATACCTAAATGTAAACTACTAGGATCTATTACCCTTGTAATATCATCATATAAAAACCTTTTAGATATATCTTCACCACTTAAATCATCAATAACTTTTACATGGTCATCTCCCTTAGTAAAATTTCTATCTATTCTATAGGTTTCATTATTATAATTATACTTAAGACTTCCTTTGTAATATGTATTATACCAAGGTTCAAACCTATAATAATCATCACTATATCTTTTTGTTTTTGTATAGGGCTTAAAAAATCCAAAAAACATCCCTTCTATAAATTTATGAACAGTGGATTTACCCGCTTCGTTATTGCCATAAATAATATTTATTCCATCTTTTAAATTTATAATCTTATTATTAAATTTTCCAAATGAAATTAAATTAAGTTCACTTATTTTCATCAAAACTCCACCTTTTCTTCAAGTAAGGCTTCAAGCCCAAGATATAAAGCATCCTTAACAATAGGATCTTTAATATTCTTTTTTTTCATCTCTTTTATAAATAAACCTATAATATTATTCTGATTTTCCTTAAGTAATTTATCTATATCGTAATCAGGTACTAATTTATCTATTATTTCAATATAATAAAACTTATTAGATAATCTTTCTTCTAATTCAGTAATATCTAATCTTAAATCCCTATCTCTAATTCCAATTAAATTCACTCTATAAATATCTCTCATTCTTTTTTCTTTAGTATATATATTTGTTATTTTTTCTAAGATATCAAGAAAATTCATGTTTTCATTTACTTCTATATTAACTATTTTAAATTCTCTTTTTCCCATTCTTTGAAATTTCATTGATGTTTTTTCTTTTGATATACTTCCTTCTATGATACCATGCTCTCCTGTTTCTCCAAAATCTAAAGGCTCAGGACTACCACAATAACAGATTTTTTCGTTTATAAACTCATGTTTATGAATATGTCCTAAAGCTACATAATTAAAATCAGAATTTATTAACATATTTATATCTATAGGTAAATATTTAGAGTTTTTATTATAGACATCTCCATGGACTAATAAAATATTAATTTTACTGTTATCTAAATTTATCTTTTGTAATTCTTTTTTCTCTTCTTTCTTTGTCCAACTTAAGCCCCATATCACTGTATTAATATCTTCAAATACTAATTTAGATAGCTCGTCCTTTTTAAAAATAAATACATTTTCTGACCAATCTAGCAAATTATATAGTGATTTATTGTCTATAGGATCGTGGTTTCCTGCAGCTATTACAATCTTAATATTACTAATTTCTTTAAATTTTTTGTTTATCATTTTCACTTGCCCTATATTTAAGTAATTACTCTCAAATAAATCACCGGCTATAAGTAATATATCTATTTTATTTTTTTTAGCTCTATTAATAATATCAAAGAAAACATCTAGAATTTCCCTTCTTCTTTCATTTCCATAGGATTTTTTCAAGCTTGTATGCTTAAATTCTTTACCTAAATGTAAATCTCCTGTGTGTATACATTTAATCAAATTAACACCTCCACCTCAAGAACATATATTCGTTATTATAAAGGTGTTTTCCTCCTTAGTTTATACCTTTAGTTAATATTTTTTTTATAATTCCTATATCTGCTTGTGAAAACTGGAAATTATGTAACTCATTGGTTGATACCCATCTATAATCTTTACATTCCTTTGCCATTATATTACCATTTATAAACTCGGCTGTATAACATAATAATAATATATCAAAATCATTATACCTATGATAAATTACATGAAATATATCTAAAACCTCTATATTTATATTTAACTCCTCTAATATTTCCCTTTTTAGTCCATCTTCTGGTTTTTCATTTCCCTTTAATTTTCCACCAGGAAACTCCCATTTTAATCCTTGATTTTTATTAAATTCCCTTTGGGATATTAAAATTTTATCATTATTTTTAATTATACCTGCTGTTACTATAAGCATTATAAATCACCTCTTTTTCTAATTTATCCTATTTGATTATTTTTAACTATTAAGTTAAAATTATTTCAAGCAATTTAAAAAGGTGGTATTTTATGAATGAAAGAAAACTTAGAATCTTTTATGAAGTCGCTACTAATCTTAGTATGACAGAAACTGCTGAAAAACTTTTTATAAGTCAACCGGCAATAAGTCAAACAATAAAAGAATTAGAAAATAATTTAAATATTAAACTTTTTGATAGAATAAATAAAAAACTATTTCTAACTTATGAAGGGAAAGTGTTTCTAAACTACACAAGACGTATCCTTAATTTATATGATGAAGCCCTAGATAAAATAAAGGATATAAACACTTTAAAAAAAGGAAAACTTAAAATAGGTGCAAGTACCACTATTGGTATATACATTTTAACTGATATAATAGGTAAATTTACAAAAAAGCATAAAAATATAGACACTTCTATAACTATAGAAAACACGAAAATTATAGCCGATATGCTATTAGAAAACAAAATAGATTTCGCCTTTGTAGAAGGCCCTGTTCATTCTGATGAAATAATAGTTAAAGAATTTTTAAATGATGAATTAGTTTTTATAACATCTCCTGAACATCCTTGGGTAAAGAAAAAAAGTGTGAATATCAAAGAAGTTGAAAATCAAAAGTTAATTATGAGAGAAAAAGGAAGTGGGACAAGAGAGATAGTAAAACGTGCTCTTAAAAAGAATGAAGTTAACTATAATGTTTATCTAGAGCTTGGTAATATTGAAGCAATTAAAAGAGCTGTTAAGGCTGATTTAGGAATATCTTGTATATCTAAAAGGTGTGTCAAAGAAGAAGTTAAGAATAATAGTCTTTGTATTATACCCCTTAAAAATAAAAAAATAAAGAGAAAACTTAATATAATACATCATAATGATAAATATCTGACAAAATTATTTTATCATTTTATAAATTTTGCAAAACAAGAATCTAAAGAAATATAAGTATTTACTTATCTAGTTTATAAAAAAATATTATTTTACTTATGTGATAATTATATATAAAATTATTACTGTAGTTATCACAGAGGAGGTATTATATGAAAAAAAGAATACCAGGTTTAATTTTAGTTTCATTTCTATCAATTATTTCTATATTGTTAAATAAATACTTACTTAATTTTATTGAAACCCTAACTATAGGGATAGTCCTTGGTATAGTTATTACAAACTTTTTTGGTTTAAAGGAAAAATACAAACCTGGAGTTACTTTTTCACTGAAAAAAATTCTTAAATGGGGAATAATACTATTAGGTGTTAAATTAAACTTTGATGCATTACTTAACTTAGGTCCATGGATTGCATTAATAGTTATAGTAATTGTAACTTCAGCTTTAATTTTAGCTAATGTATTTGGTAAATATGCAGGGTTAAATTCAAAATTATCTACTTTATTAGGGGTTGGTTCTTGTATATGTGGTGCATCAGCTATTGTAGCAATGGGTCCTGTAATAGATGCTGAAGAAGATGATATAGCAATTTCAGTAACTATTATAAGTATCCTAGGAGCTGTAGGTGTATTATTATATACTTTTCTTAGCTACATATTACCTATTACAGATATACAATATGGTATATGGTCAGGAAGTTCTCTTCAAGGTGTAGCCCATGCATTAGCTGCAGCAGGAGCTAGAGGACAAGAAAGTGTAAGCTTAGAAATTGGAACTATAGTTAAAATGTCAAGGGTTGCATTATTAGCCCCTGTAGCACTAATATTAAGTTCCATTTTTTCAAGTGATAAAGCTAAGAAGAAAGTTAAGTTCCCTTTCTATGTATTAATGTTTATAATAGTTGGTATAGTTTTTACTATTAATTCTGTATATTCATTAGTACCATTAAATTTTAATCTTTTTAATTATAATATTAATGTTATATCACTATTAAAGGAAATTAGTAGCTTTTTTATTCTTATGGCAATGATATCTATGGGACTTAAAGTTAATTTTAAAACATTTAAATCTAAGGCAATAACATCTCTAAAAACTTGCAGTTTCCTTTTTATAGTTATATCTTTAATAAGTTTAGGATTAGTTCAATTTATATAGAAAATAGTAGGGGAAACCCTACTATTTTTATATGCTTTCTTTGCTAATATCTATAAACTTTTTTTACTATCCCTTTGTCTCCATCCACTTTTATAAGCTCTTTATCTTTTATTATCTTAGTAGCATTTTTAGTCCCTACTATACAAGGTATATTTAATTCTCTAGAAATTATTGCTGCGTGACATAAACTTCCACCTTTATTTGTAACTATTGCTTTAACTTTGTCTAGATAAGTTACAATCTCAGGACGGGTCATTTCAGTGACAATAATAGATCCCTTTGCTAATCTTTTATAGTCAGATTTTTTTCTGATTAATTTTGCTTTTCCAGTTACAATCCCCTTAGATGCAGCTACACCTTTAACTAAAATATTATAATCATGAATTTCACTAATTTTATCATCTGGACTTATCCTTGATAATTCAAGCACCTTTTTTAATTCCTTACTTTCTCTGTGCATATATGCCCTTTGTATGGAAAATTCTATATGCATAAACCCTACTGCTACATCTAGAGAAATTATTCTATCAGAAATACTTAAACTTTCATTTAAAATGGCATCAAAATATGGCTGTTTATTCTCTTGTATGAATTTTTTAAAAAAATTTAGTCTATCCCCTATAATGTTTAATTGATTTTTTAAATCCTTTTTAGAAATACTTTTTTTATCCTTTTGATAAATCCCTATTATTCTATAGGTTTCATGTAATACTGGTAGAAGTTCTTCAACCTCTTTTTTAAAAGCTTTTCTTATTGTATTCATTTTGTGAGCCCTCTTTTTTAAAATTAACATTAAAGACACTTACATTGTATTTTTTATATTATAATCTTTTAAGTTAACTATAGGAATAAAATCATTTCTACTATCTATATTTTCTTTATTTCTTTTACATTCTAAAATAAATGGCTTATTTGTATTTTTATTTATAATATTAAATATAATATTATTTTGATTTTGAATTTTTTTAAGTTCAGCTTTATACTCACCAGTTGGTAAAATATCACTATCTCCATTATCTAAATTATACCATATAAAATTATTTGTAACTTTATTAGTTTCAATTAATGCATAATTTATATTATCTCTACTATTATAACTTATTATAGAAACTATATCTATTCCTTTATTTTGATACATTAATTCTATATCCTCTATTGTTAAACTTTGCTCTTTTTTATTATAATTTTTTGCCTTAAATATATCACAACCTGAAAAAATTAGGACTATTAGGATTATATTAATAATAATGAGTAAATTTCATATTTTTTAACCATTGATATTACTAAATTTTAATAAAAAACAAAAAGGGTTTCACCCCAACATGTCGAATAGATTAAGTGACAAAACAAAACCATCCAAAAGGAGTGAAACCAC
>VEND01000015.1 GCA_009711765.1 Bacillota bacterium
AAACAATGGGCTATTTTGCTTATTTTTATGCAAAAAAATCAAATCTGTTAATAAAGGTATTACTCCTATTTTACTTATCCACAACAAACTTTTCATCTACTCTCAAAAAAATGGGGAAACTCTAAAATAAAAAAATATATTGACAGAGTAAATTTAATTTGATAAAGTTTATTACAATAAATCATGAAAGCAAAGGGAGGTAACTTACGTGGAAAAACTTATAGACAAGAGAAATGCAGAACAATTTAGTTTTTATTTTTACTGGGGCTTTTATTTCTTTTTTAGCGCTAGCTATTTATTCTGCAAAAAAACAAAATTTCTCTTATCTAATGAGTTTTATAAATATAAATACTTAAGTTATTTAACCTAGTTAAAAAGCTATCTAGATC
Organism: Bacillota bacterium; assembly: GCA_009711765.1. Taxonomy (GTDB): domain Bacteria; phylum Bacillota; class Clostridia; order Tissierellales; family MES13; genus MES13. The sequence goes on from VEND01000015.1 coordinate 390, forward strand.
TATATGGATAGACCAAATTTTGGTATTTAAAGAAGACTCATTTAGGGGTCTTCTTTTTTTTATATAAAAAATAAGGAGGAGTGCAAATGATAATAGTAATTAAGCCAAAAACACCAAAGGATGAAATTGAAAAAATTAAACGTAAAATGGAGGAATTAGGAAGTGAAGTCATTGAATATGTAGGAGAAAATTACAATGTTTTAGGGCTAATAGGCGATACTAGTAGTATTGATCCAGATTTAATACAGGCAAATAGAAATGTTGAAAAACTTATGTATGTTCAAGAACCTTATAAAAAGGCAAATAGGTTATTACACCCAAAAAATACAGTGGTTACAGTAAATGGTAGAAAGATTGGAGGGAATGAATTTACAATAATTGCAGGACCTTGTTCAGTTGAGGGAGAGAAACAAATCACAGGTATTGCTGAAGATATTAAAGATGCAGGTGCTAAGTTTTTAAGGGGAGGAGCTTATAAACCTAGAACCTCACCATATAGCTTTCAAGGAATGAAAAAAGAAGGGTTAGAGTTATTAAAAAGAGCAAGGAAAAAAACAGGACTTCCTATAGTGACTGAACTTATGAGTGTTGATTTAATAGATGAATTTGTTGAGAATGTAGATGTTATACAAATAGGAGCAAGAAATATGCAAAACTTTGATTTATTAAAAGCGGTTGGGAAAACTGACAAACCTATTTTATTAAAAAGGGGAATGTCTGCCACGATAGAGGAATTATTAATGTCAGCAGAATATATTATGGCAGAGGGCAATGAAAAAGTTATTTTATGTGAAAGAGGTATAAGAACCTTTGAAAAATACACAAGAAACACCCTAGATTTAAGTGCTATACCAATAATAAAGAAATTTAGTCATCTTCCAGTCATAGTTGATCCAAGCCATGCATCAGGGTTATGGTGGTTAGTAGAACCATTAGCAAAGGCAGCTTTATCAGTAGGAGCTGATGGATTAATGGTGGAAGTTCATAATGATCCAGCAAATGCTAAATGTGATGGAAAACAATCTATTAAACCAGAAGGATTTAAAAGGATGGTTAAATCCTTAAAAGAAATTGCTAAAATAGAGGGAAAAGTAATATAACGGGGTGATAAACTTGGAAGTTTCCGATTTTAATATAACCATTGTAGGTTTTGGTCTCATTGGTGGTTCATATGGGATGGCACTTAAAAAATTAAAGCCTAAAAATCTATGGGCAGTTGATATAGATAAAAAAATTTTAGATAAGGGTGAAAATTTAAAAATAATAGATAAGGGATATTTAAATCCAGAAAAACCATTAAAGAATTCTGATTTAGTAATAATTTGTTTATATCCTAAGGATACTTTAAATTTTATAAAAAGTAATATTAAAAATTTTAAAAATAAAGCAATAATAACAGATGTATCTGGAATTAAAGCTAATTTAGTAAAAGAAATTAATTTAATATTAAGAGATGATTTAGATTTCATAGGTGGACATCCTATGGCAGGAAGGGAATTTAAAGGTTTTGATTATGCAAGTAAGGATTTATTTAATGGAGCTAATTATATAATGACTCCAAGTAATAAAAATAAAAGTAAGAATATTAAAATAATAGAAGATATAATAAAGGCAATGGGATTTAAAAATATAGTGAAGATTACCCCAGAGAGACATGATGAAATTATTGCTTTAACAAGTCAATTACCACATATATTGTCAGTGGCAATGGTTAATGGTTGTAAAGTAAAAAATATAGATTCTTTTATAGGCGGTAGTTTTAAGGATATAATAAGGGTAGCAAATATAAATTCAAAATTATGGACAGAACTTTTAATTAATAACAATGAAAATATAATTGAGAAATTAAATATTTTTAAAGAGAATATTTTAAAAATTGAGAATATTATAAAAAATAATAATGAAAAAGCATTAAATAAACTGTTTGAGAATACAAGAAAGAAAATGGAGGAAAATATAAAATGAGAGTATTAAATGTAAAACTCTCCAATGAAAAATATAATATATATATCAAAAGGGGTTTAATAAGTGACATTGGAAGGGAAATAAGGGGTATATATAAAGGGGAAAAGATAGCAGTAATAACAGATTCAAACGTTCAGAGAATATATGGAGAAAGCTTTTGTTTAAATCTTAAAAAGTATGGATATAAAGTAAAAATAATTACTATAAAACCTGGAGAAGAAAGTAAGTCTTTAGAGGTAGCTAAAAATCTATATGATAAACTATTAGACTTTCAGATATCTAGGGGAGATTTAATTATAACCCTTGGTGGTGGCGTTGTCGGAGATTTAGGGGGATTTGTTTCATCTACTCTTTTTAGAGGGATATCCTTTATTCAAATACCAACAACCCTTTTAGCACAAATAGATAGTAGTATCGGAGGGAAGGTTGCAGTGAATCTTAATAGAGGAAAAAACCTTATAGGAAGTTTTTATCACCCTAAGGCAGTATTTATAGATCCTAATGTATTAAAAACATTAGATAAAAGATTTTTATATGATGGAATGGCAGAGGCTATTAAATACAGTTTAATAAGTGATAAGTCATTATTTGAAAGATTAAATATATATAAAGATGAAAAAGAATTAATGTATAATATTGAAGATATAATCTATAATTGTTGTAAAATAAAAAAAAGAATAGTTGAATTAGATGAAAGGGATAAAAATGAAAGGATGTTATTAAATTTTGGACATACTATAGGACATGCAATAGAAAAATATTTTAATTATAAAAATTTTACCCATGGAGAAGGTGTTGCCATAGGAATGTATAATATAACTAAAAAAAGCGAAGAAATGAATATAACACAAAAGGGAACAAGTGATTTGATAAAAAAGGTTTTGAAAAATTATAATTTGCCATATAAACTAAATAATATGGAGAAAGAAAAAATATTAAAGGCTATAACTTTAGATAAAAAGAATATTGGAAAAATTATAAATATTATCCTATTAGAGAAAATAGGAGAAGGCTTTGTAAAAAAAATAAGTAAAGAAGAAATGAAAGAATTTATAGATACGAAAGGGGTAGTTTAGTTGAAATGTGTAAAAATTATACCTTCAAGATTAGATGGTGATATAGAAATACCCCCATCAAAGAGTATGAGTCATAGAGCATTAATATGTGCAGGTTTATCAAGAGGAATAAGCGATATTAAAAATTTAATGTTTTCTGATGACATTAATGCAACATTAAATGCTATGAACGCTTTAGGGGCTAAAGAAATATATAAAGAAGACAATAAGGTAACATTAAAGGGTATAGATGAATTTAAAAAGCCTAAAGAAATTATAGACTGTAAAGAATCAGGATCAACATTAAGATTTTTAATACCTATCTCAGGACTTATAGGAGAGGAGATTACTTTTAATGGTAGGGGAAAATTAATAGAAAGGCCATTAGAGACTTATTATAAAATATTTAGAAAACAAAATATAAAATATAAAAACAATGATGGAAAACTCCCACTAACTATAAATGGTTTATTACAGCCCGGAACTTTTAAGATAAAGGGAAACATAAGCTCTCAGTTTATATCAGGGCTTATGTTTGTATTACCATTACTAAATGAAGACTCTAAAATTATAATAACAACAGAATTAGAATCAAAGGGATATGTTGATTTAACAATGGATGTTTTAAATAAATTTGGGATAGAGGTTGAAAATAGAGACTATAAAAAGTTTATTATAAAAGGAAATCAAAGGTATAAAAGTAGAAAATATAAAGTAGAGGGGGATTTTTCCCAAGCTGCATTTTGGATTGTTGGAGGTTTATTAGGAGGTAATATTAATTGTTTAAATTTAGATATGTCCTCACTTCAAGGAGATAAAGAAATCTTAAATATAGTAAAGAAAATGGGAGGAAAAGTATTAATAAAAGAAAACAATATAAAAATAGAACCTTCAAAAACAAAGGGAATAGAAATAGATGCATCCCAGTGTCCTGATTTAGTACCAATCCTTGCTGTATTAGGTTCTTTAAGTGAAGGGGTTACTAAAATAACCAATGCAAAAAGACTTAGGATAAAGGAGTCAGATAGATTAAATGCTATAAGCACTGAGCTTAATAAATTAGGGGCTTTAGTTACTGAATTAGAGGATGGATTAGTTATAAAGGGGAAGGAAAAATTAAATGGAGGAGTAGTTGATAGCTGGAATGATCACCGTATAGCTATGGCATTAGCTATAGCTAGTATAAAATGTAGTAAACCAGTTACTATAAAGGGAAGTGAGGCTGTTAACAAATCATATCCCCATTTTTGGATGGATATAAAGAAGTTAGGAGGCAAAATAGATGAGTGGAGTATGGGGTAATAGATTAAAACTTTCAATTTTTGGAGAATCCCATGGTAAAGGCGTTGGTGTAGTAATAGATGGATTACCAGCAGGGCTAGAGTTAGATTTAGATTATATGAGAAAAGAAATGAAAAGAAGGGCCCCAGGTAATAAAAAAATTTCTACTTCAAGAAAGGAAAAGGATGCATTTAATATAATAAGTGGATATTTTAATAATAAAACAACAGGAACGCCTATGTGCTGTATGATAGAAAATACTAATCAAAAATCAAAGGATTACGAAAGAATAAGAAATATTATGAGACCCGGTCATGCAGATTATACTGGAAATATAAAATATCTAGGAGCCAATGATTATAGAGGTGGAGGTCATTTTTCTGGAAGATTAACAGCACCTTTAGTCTTTGCAGGGGCTATAGCTAAACAAATTTTATTAAAAAAGAAAATAGTAATAGGAAGTCATATAAAAAGTATAGGTAATATTAGTGATACTTCCTTTAACTTAACTGATATAAAAAGTGTAGAATTAGAAAAGTTAACAAATAAAGAATTTCCTGTTATTGATGATAATAAAGGTAGGGAAATGAAAGAAGAAATTATTAAAGCTAAAGAGGATAAAGATTCTTTAGGAGGTATAATAGAAACTTCTATAGTTAACGTTCAAGCAGGAATTGGGGAGCCATTTTTTGATTCTATAGAAAGCAAATTAGCCCAAATGATATTTTCTATTCCAGGAGTTAAGGGTGTAGAGTTTGGTAAAGGCTTTGATATTTCTAAGATGAAGGGATCTGAAGCTAATGATCAGTTTTATATAGAAAAAGAAAATATAAAAACAGATACAAATAATAATGGAGGAATAAATGGTGGAATAAGTAATGGGATGCCAATTATATTTAAAACAGCATTCAAGCCAACCCCTTCTATAGGAAAAAAGCAGAGGACAGTCGATATATCTAGCAAGGAAAATATAGAGTTTAGTATAAAGGGACGACATGATCCATGTATAGTACCAAGGGCTTTAGTAGTAGTTGAATCTGTTTCAGCAATAGCCCTATTAGATTTGATTATGGAAAGGGATGGAGTATCATGGATAGTTTGAATAAACTAAGAGAAGATATTAATTTAATAGATAAAGAACTTGTTAAGTTATTTGAAAAGAGGATAGAAAAGGTTATTAAAATATCTAAATATAAAAATGAGAATAATCTTCCTATATTTAATCAAAATAGAGAGGAAGAAATTATAAAAAGAAATATAGAAAATAAAGAAGAATCTACAAAATTACTTATAAAGAATTTCTTAAAATATATTATGGATGTTAGTAAAGATGTTCAAAGAGATAAGGTTTCACAAAATAAAGAAGTTGATGTTATAAACTATAAAAAGTGTAAACCTATAGTAGGATTTCAAGGGGAGAAGGGGTCATTTAGTGAACAAGCTTTACTTAATTATTTTGGGAAAGATATTTCTACTAGAAATTTAACAGAATTTGAGGATGTATTTACTGCCATTAAAAGTAATGAAATAGATTATGGCGTTATACCCATAGAGAATTCATCTACAGGGGGAATTTCTGATATATATGATCTTTTACGAAAATATGGATTTCAAATAATAGCAGAAAAGTGTATAAAGGTAGATCATAATTTAATGGCTGTTAAAGGGACAAGAATAGAGGATATAGTTGAAGTATACTCACATTCCCAGGCCTTTAAACAAAGTAGTGACTTTTTTAAAGAGTATCCTAACTTTAAATTAATACCATATAAAAATACAGCAACAAGTGCAAAGTTTATCAAGGAGTCAGGCTCTAAAGAAAAAGCTGCAGTTGCCAGCAAAGAGGCTGGAAGAGTCTATGGATTAGAAATATTAAAGTCTAATATTAATAATAATAAAAATAATTATACTAGATTTATGATAGTAGGGAAGGATTTAGAGGTTAATGATAATTGTGACAAGGTAAGTATAATAATATCAACGCCCCATAGACCAGGAGCATTATTTAATATATTAAGATATTTTTCAAAACATAATATTAATATGTTAAAAATAGAATCAAGACCAATTATAAATAAGCCTTGGGAGTACTTTTTTTATATAGATTTTGAGGGTAATTTAAATGATGAAAAAATAATAAAAGCCGTTGACTTAATAAAGGAAGAAAGTAGTTATTTTAAGATGCTTGGAAATTATAAAAGTGATAGTAATTTGAATTAGAAGGGAGGATAAATTTGAAAAGCTTATATGGACTTTTAGGAGAAAAGTTAAGCCATAGTTTTTCTCCACAAATACATTCTTTTATATTTGATGAAACGAAAATAGATGGTTCATATCATTTATTTGAAGTTAGTGGTAATGAATTAAAAGAAGCTATTAAAGGATTAAAAGTTTTAGGTATAAAGGGAGTTAATGTAACAATACCTCATAAGATTGATGCAATGAAATACCTAGATATAATATCTGATGAAGCAAAGAAAATAAAAGCAATAAATACTATATGTTTTAAAGGAAATAAAACCATTGGATATAATACGGATTATTATGGCTTTGGAATGATGCTTTATAAATATAATATAGATGTAAAAAACAAAAGAATAGTTATATTAGGAACAGGGGGAGCTTCAAGGGCAGTAGTTCAATATCTTTTAGATAAAGGATCTAAAGAAATTATTTTTATAACTAGAAATCTTAAGAAGGCACAGAAAAAATTAAGTGGATATAAAATATTAACATATAATGACTTAGAACATTTAAAAGAAAAGGATATACTTATAAATTGTACTCCCTGTGGTATGTATCCTAATGTTGAAGATTGTCCAGTAGACAAACAGGTTGTTTCTAAGTTTAAAGTTGCTATTGACCTTATTTATAATCCTGAGAAGACTTTATTATTAAAATACTCAAAGGAGCTTAATTTAAAATCTATAAACGGGCTTTATATGCTTGTTGCACAAGCTATAAAATCTGAAGAATTATGGAATAACATAGATATAGAATCAGATGTAGTTAATGAAATTTATGACAGAGTATATTCTTTATTATATGGAGGAAAGAGTATATGAAAAATATAGTTCTTATCGGAATGCCTGGTTGTGGGAAAATAACAATTGGAATTAATTTAGCTAAAAAACTTGATTTAGAATTTTGTGATATAGATGAATATATTGAAACAAATGAAGGAAAAAGTATAAAGGATATATTTAAAAAAGGAGAATATTATTTTAGAGGATTAGAATCTAAAGCAGTTAAAGAGGTTGTTAAATGTAGTGATAGAATTATTTCCACTGGGGGAGGAGTAGTTAAGTTAAAAGATAATATGATATCCCTTAAAGAAAATGGGGTTATTATCTTTATCAATAGACCACTTGAACATATAATATCAGATATAAATATTTTTAAAAGACCCATAATAAAAGATGGGAAAGAAAAATTATATTCATTATATAAAGAAAGATATAATTTATACAAAGAATATTGTGATATTGAAGTATTAAATAATACTAGTATAAAAGAAACTGTAGAAGATATTTTAAAATATGTTAAGGATTACTTATAAATCTTTGAATTTGCATAGTTTAATATCTAAAAATCTTAGTTAAGAATAACTTAATTAAGATTTTTTTATTTTAATTTAAAGTAACAAGGATTTTTATAAAGAATATAATAGATTAGAAAAGATATTATATAAGGGGGGCTAATATGGGAAATTTAAAGGTAGATAAAGAAAATAAAAAAGAAGTAGATTTAAATGTTAAGACTAATAAGTTAAAAGATAAACTAATAGATGAAAAGGTGAACATATTACCAGTGGCAACTGATTCAAATATAGATTGTTGTATTGACTATTCAAAAGAAGTTGATTTTACAAAATGTGAAGATGAATTAGAAATTGTCTTATCAGGAGATGATAATAAGGGTGTAGAGATTAAATGTCAAGGAAGATTATTAAAGATAAAAGTTAAAATTAAAAATATATGTAAAGGTAGAAAAATAGCCTTAGGTATATTGCTTTTAGAATGTATTAATGAAGAATTTAAAACAAAAGGATTTAAAGCTACAAATATATATATACCCGATGATGGTGATAAGTGTAAGTGCTGTAATTTAACAGTGGGGGATTTTTTATTTGTTTTACCAGAGGAAAATATTTGTTGTAAAAAAACATTAGTAGCAAAAGTTATTGTGCACTATACTGATTTAGAATGTTAATAATTAAAAAACTCCTTAAATCTAGGGGTTTTTTAATAAAAATAAGAGTAATAAGCTAAATAGATATAATATAAAAATTATGTAAATAATAGAAAGAAAGGGTTTTTCATCCCTTTATATCTATTATAATTTATTTTTACACTTTTTATTACATAACACACATCTATCAAGTTTACATAATAAATCACTACATGATCTTTTAGAGAAAATACAGGGTATATCCATTGATTTAGATTGTTTTCTTACTATATTAGTTAAATTATGCCCAATATAATCATATAAAATTATAATCACATCAGTATTAGATGGAATCTTTTTATTTCTAATACCTTTTTTCCGTCCTGTCCAATGGATATATTCATTAAAACCGTTACTATATAATACATCTGGTATATTTCCTAATCTATCTCCACCTACAATTAAAACAGTCATAATAACACTCCTTAAATGAAAACAATTATCATTTACTAAAATTATATAAAGTATCTATATATAAATCAAGGTCAATATGAAAATTACCAAAACTTGATTGTATATTTACAAAGTAAGAATAACATGCTATAATTAATAATGATAATCATTATCAATGACAAGGAGTGTTATTGATAATGAATAAGGATTGTATATTTCAACAAAATGATATTTTTATTAAATGGTTAATAGGGATTTTAGGACCAGTTATTATTGGTTCAAAACCTGCAGAAATAATCAGTTTACCCCATAGAGAGAAAAATCATAAAATTAAACTACAAAGAATTAAAAACTGTATAAAAAAATGCAATAAACTTTCTATGAAATTTTTCATATATAAAAATAAAAGTACTAAAATATTTATATATAACGTGAAAGCTTTAGAATTATATATAACTGATAATAAGAATTTAAGATTTTTAGAAAAACTAGGATATCCAAAAGAATATAAACTGACAATTTATGTTGAATATTTGTTATCTAAAATGAAAAAAGGAAATTTACCCCATGAAATAGGTATTTTTTTAGGATATCCTTTAAAGGATGTAATAGGATTTATGGGACATCCTTCCCTGAAATTAACAAAAGTTAGTGGATGGAGAATATACGGTAATCCAAAATTATCAGATGAAAAATATAAAGAAATATTAACAGCAAAGGATAAAGTAAAGGGATTACTTAAAAGATTTAAACCTGAGGAAATATTATATGTAATTTAAAAAAATGTATAAAGGTTAGTGTACTGGGGGGAAGATTTTAGTGAAAGGAAATATAAGTAATAATTTATATGAATTTGACCATTATCATGAAATAGTAGAATGTTTAGTAGGTGCTTTGGAAGCTAAGGATGCATATACCAGTGGTCATTCTAAAAGGGTATCAGATATGTCCACCATTATAGCTAAACAGATAGGTATGAAGGGATTTGAACTTGAAAAAATACATATGGCATCTCATATTCATGATATTGGAAAAATAGGAATTCCTGATTCTTTATTAAATAAAAAGGGTACTTTATCTAATGATGAATGGGCTATTGTAAAGAAACATCCTTTAATAGGGTTCAAAATTCTAAATACATCTAATAAACTTAAGGAAATATCAGAGATTGTATTATATCATCATGAAAGGTGGGATGGGAAGGGATATCCTTATAACTTAAAATCCAAAGAAATTCCGATAGGGTCAAGGATTATAGCAATAAGTGATACTATAGATGCTATGACATCAAAAAGACCTTATAGGGAACCTATGGATTTATCTGATTGTAAAGAAGAAATAGAAAATGAAAAGAGCTATCAATTTGATCCATATTTAGTTGATGCATGTAGAGATTTGTGGAATGAATTTGAGAATATTATTTTAAGAATTTAATATAATTTAGTACATATATAGTAGACAAAGGGATATAGACCCTTTGTCTATCTTTATTTATACTATCAAATAAAAGTTTCATATAATTTACAAATTTATTATATTATTTTAATTAAATACAAATTTCTGAAAAATAGTAGTTAAAATATAAAAGAATCATTTTATCACAAAAAAATTTAAATTCATAAATGATTTGTAAGAAAAATGCAAAAATAAAATTTAGTTATTTCATTTGCTATTAAATTCATTATTTTTACAATATATTCAACTTTTCGAATTAAGTATATTGTATAGAAGTTTTTAAATGTTTTTTGTATAATTACCCTTGTATTAATTAATCCCGGGAAAATTATGATTAAGTCTTATGGTCCATAACAAAAGAAAACGTTTTATAAAACTTATTAAAGGAGGAGCCAAAAAAATGGCAGAAAAGATAAAGGTTAAAAAAAGCATAAACAAAGCTTCTTCAAAGAGAAAAGGATTAGACCCAGGTGCATATGAAAAAATACCAGGAACAGAGTATAAACCATATATACCGGCTTCAAAAATATTACCAGAGTTAACTTTAACATCGGTAGTTGTGGGTATATTACTATCTATAGTTTTCGGAACAGCTAATGCTTATTTAGGATTAAGATTAGGACAAACTGTTGGTGCATCAGTTCCAGCGGCAGTTGCTTCTATGGCAATTTTAAGGGGAGTATTAAAAAGAGGAAATGTTTTAGAAAATAATATGTGTCAAACAATAGGTTCAGCAGGAGAATCTTTAGCAGCAGGTGTAATTTTTACAGTACCAGCATTAATTGTATGGGGAATGGAAGTTAGTCTAATAGAAGTATCGGCTATGGCCCTTGCTGGGGGATTATTAGGAATTTGTTTTTTACTACCATTAAGAAGATATCTAGTAGTTGAAGAACATGGAAATTTACCCTTTCCAGATGGTACAGCCTGTGCAGAGGTTATTGTAGCTGGAGAATCTGGAGCTGAAAATGCAAAGTTATTATTCCTTGGTGGAGGAATATCGGCCCTTTATGCATTTTTAATGAAGGGATTAAAACTTTGGCATGAAGAACCTGAGTGGGCAATTCCAGGATTTGATGGTGCAGTTGTAGGTATTGAAGTATATCCATCATTATTAGGTTTAGGTTTTATTATGGGACCTAAAATCGCAGGAATAATGCTTTCAGGAGCAATGTTAGGTTGGTTAGGTTTGATTCCATTAATAAAACTTATAGGAGCTAATGCAAGTGCTCCATTATATCCGGCATCAAAAGTAATAACAGAAATGAATCATTGGGAAATATGGACTTCTTATATTAGATATATTGGTGCAGGAGCCGTTGTATTTGGAGGTATATGGGGTTTTATAAAAATAATGCCTGTTATGATAAAATCTTTTACTATAGGATTTAGTCAAATAGTAAAGGGTAATAAAAAGGGTGAAGAAATTAGAACAGATAACGATATGAATATGGGTATTGTACTTGGTATGTTAGCTTTAATATTTGTATTTATAGCTTTTTTACCGCCTTTAAAATTAGGTTTATTAAGAGCTAGTTTAGTAGTATTATTTTCATTCTTCTTTGTACCCGTTGCTGCAAGGATGGTTGGTATGACTTCAAATAACCCTATTTCTGGTATGACTATTGCGACGTTACTTGTAACTTCTCTTATATTAAAGGGTGTAGGTTATGAAGGAGAAGTAGGTATGGTTGCAGCATTATCAGTAGGTGTTATTGTATGTATTGCAGCAGGTGTTACTGGGGATATGTCTCAGGATTTAAAAACTGGACATTTATTAGGAGCAACACCTAAAAAGCAACAGTTAGGAGAAATAATTGGTACAATAGCTGCTGCTTTAGCAATAGGTTTTGTTATTAAGCTTTTAACAACTGCTTATGCTATAGGTTCTGCTGAATTACCAGCACCACAAGCTAATTTAATGAGTATGGTTGTTAAGGGTGTTATGACAGGGAGTTTACCTTGGAATTTAATATTCATTGGAATGGGTATAGGTGCAGTAGCTGAGGTTATAGGAATACCAGTACTTCCCTTTGCAGTTGGATTATACTTACCAATTCATTTATCAACTCCAGCAATATTTGGTGGAGCTATTAGGGGAATTGTTGATAAGAAATTTAAAGGAACTGAAGGCGAAGCTAGAAGAGAATCAGGAGTATTATTCTCCTCAGGAATGGTTGCAGGAGATGCATTAATGGGAGTAGCTTTAGCAGTATTAGCTATAACTAAAGTAGGAGGAAAACCTGTAGCTGAAATACTTGGTAATCTAGGCCATAATATAGCAAATGCAGGTGGCAGTATGTTATCTTTAATAATGTTTTTAGTTATGGTAGGACTTCTTTATTATACAGCAGTTATAAGGAAAGTTGAAACAGATTAACAAAAAATCCTCTAGCTTTAAGCTGGAGGATTTTTAAAAAGTAAGGAGGACTTATTATGAAGGCTAATAATTTGTTTGATTATATACCAGTTAAAAATCAAAGATATAATTGGAGAGAAAATGATAAAGGTTTAATAACGATAATACATCAAAGAGATGGTATATTTGATAAAATAATGCAAAGGGTATTTAATACCCCTAAAGAAGTTAAAATAGACCTAGATCACATAGGTTCAGAGGTTTGGAGGAATATTGATGGTGAAAAAACAATTAATGATATAAAAGTAAATCTTAAAGAAAGATTTAATGAAAGAATTGATTCTGTTAATGAGAGATTGATTAAGTATATAAAAATACTTAATAATAGTGATTTTATTAAGTTTAAAAAGTAGGTGATAATATGTTGAAATATATATTTGGAATTTTTCTATTTACTATATCTTTTTTGTTTATTTATATTTGGGGATATAAAAGATCACAAACTCTTCCAAAACAATGGCAATACAAACTTTTAGATAAATCAAAAAAGAATATAAAAAAGGAGTTAAATAAAAAAGGTATTATATCATATAAAAGGGCTAAAATAATTTGTAATAAGACTAGAATCCATACTGTAAAGGGAAGACTACAGGTTAAGGATTTAGATAAATTTACTTCAAATATTTTACAGGATATGATAGATGAAAAAACTGTAACTAAAAAAATAAAAAATAAAGAACGATACTATTATGTTAGCTAAGAAAATATCAGTTTGAATTAGAGTAAGTTAAAAACTCTAATTAAACTGATATTTTTTTAAAAATATATTTGAATATTGTATACAAAATAAATATAATATATATAGGTCAAAAAATTAACAAACATGAGTTGTATGACATAATTAGACGATATTCGACATTTTAAAGCATACTTTTTAAACTTTGTGTTACACAATTCGATTTACCTGATTTTAAAACTATGATAGTATAATTAAGAGGGTTTTTTTGAAAATTTTCAAGGAGTTTTATGGTAACTATAGAAAAGATATTAAGGTTACGTAATATTTTTAAAGTATTTTTTGTAAGAATAATAACAAAACTAATAAAAAAACATATATTATTTAGTGAGTAATAAATATAAATCAGAGGTGATATTTTTGAACCAACAGTTGGGTATTTCTCTTCATAATGTTGGTGTGGATTACATTACTAAGTATAATTTTAAAAAAGTACAATTGTGTCATAAATTCTCAGGAGCAAA
>VEND01000080.1 GCA_009711765.1 Bacillota bacterium
TCTAAGAACCCATAAATCATTTGAAAAACAAATTTAGCTTTAGATCTTGAAATATCTTTAATAACTTTTTTTGAAAAAATTGATAATTTCCTTTTAATTTGGTATGAAAGTTTGCTATAATTAAACACAAGTGAAATCGCCCCTCTTGTTTGGTTTTTGTTTTTTAGTCAAATCCATTATACCAAAACAATGGGCTATTTTGCTTATTTTTATGCAAAAAATCAAATCTGTTAATAAAGATATTACTCCTATTTTACTTATCCACAACAAACTTTTCATCTACTCTCAAAAAAATGGGGAAACTCTAATATCTATATATCTTTATATAATCCTTTCCAATTTGGTAATTTCCCTTTATTTTTAAGTACATATAAAATTATCTCACCTATAACAGCTAAATCTTCAGCATCAAAATAATAAGGAATATTTGCATCGAATAATATATTTGAACTTGGGGATAGTTCATCATCCCCTCTCCAAAATATTAAGGTTATATAAATTTGTTCTAAAAACTTAAACTTAAATCCAATATCACCTGTATTGACTTTTTTAGCATCCATTTTTTTAAGGGTGTCTATTACCCCCTCTGAATTACTTTCAAAGAGCTTAGAGAGTTTTTTAATAGTTCTATTGTAGAAATTACTATAATATACATGCCCTCCAGGTATCTCTTTATAAGTTAAATCCTTTCCTGAAGGTGGTACCCCCTTAGAATTTACTAAATACCTTAATATTAAGGTTTTAAATGCAAATGACCTTACTATAGAGCCATCACTAAAATAAACTTCTCCTAAAGGCCATTTAACATAAAAATCTTTATTCATAAATTCAAAATGGATCTCATTACTACAGGTATTAAATTCTGTATTTGTGGATTTAGCCATCTGCCTTGGATTTTTATCCTTATATATATTTTTTATATATTCATAGGGGACCCTACCTTGTCTATCTTCTAACTTTTTATTCATATTACCACCTTAAGATACTTTATTTACCACTGTAGGAAATCTCTCAATATTGGTATGGGGTAAAAAGCATGCCGCTACAAATTCATCCATATAACTAGGATCTGCACTTAATTCCATATATGTCATTTGTTCAGCTACATCTTCCATTTTTCTTCGTGCATCTTCACTCATTATTGTAAGATAACATCCCATTAAAGAGGTATTACCTATATATGCAAATTTATCATGATCCATATCAGGGAATAAACCTATCTCTATTGCTTTTTCTATAGATATGCTACTACCTATCCCCCCTGCTATTAACACTTTATCTATCATATCTGTATCCATTCCTAAATTATTTAATAAAGTAGAAATACCTGAATATATTGCTCCTTTAGCCTTTATAAAATTATCTATATCTATATCAGTTATAGATATATCTTCTTCTATATCCCATTCATCTTTAAAGGCTATTACATATTCTCCTATATCATGTTCATCAAATCTTATTCTATCTGTATTTACATCCTTTTTTATCTTACCTTTTCTATCAACTATTCCTGTTTTCATCATATCAGCTATTAAATCTATTATCCCTGAACCGCATATACCTTTTGGTTTTTCGTCATTAATAGTCCCTATATTTAAATTTAGTGTATTCTCATCTATACTAACACTATCTATAGCTCCGCTTGAAGCTCTCATACCAGAGCTTATCTCTCCTCCTTCAAATGCAGGACCCGAAGAACAAGCACAAGTTATAAAGAATTCCTTATTACCAAATACAATTTCTCCATTAGTGCCAAGGTCAATAAATAAAGTATTTTCATCCTTAGACCACATTCCAGAAGATAATACCCCTGATGTGATATCTCCTCCTACATAACTTGCAACTGAAGGAGCTATATAAAGAAATGTTTCTGGGTTTACATTAATCTCTAATTCAGATGCCTTTATAAAAGGAGCTTTAACAAATGTAGGTATATAAGGTTCTCTTCTTAAATAGTCTGGATATATACCTAATAATAAATGACACATAGTTGTATTACCTGCTGCTACAAAACTTATTACTTCATTTCTATCTACATCTGCTTCATTAAACATTTTCTCTAATAATGGATTTATTGTTTCATGTATAATAGCATGTTTAAGTTTTTCTAATCCATTTTTCTTAGTAGAAAATACTATTCTATTTATAATATCTGCTCCATATTTCATTTGTGAATTACCAGATGATGCTTTTGCTAGTAACTTTCCTTCATATAAGTCTACTAAACATGCTGCTACTGAAGTCGTTCCTATATCTAGGGCTACACCGAAAAGTCTATCTGTTGTGTCCCCTTTTTCTATATTAATAATTGTAGTTTTATTTTCTCCCCTTGGTATATGAGTTATAGTTATATTAAAATCACTTTCCCTTAATATATGGGGTAGTCTTCTTAATATTGGTAATCTACAAAATACCTTTGATAAACCTAATTTATTTCTCATATGCCTTTTTATCCTATCCCAATCTGAAATATTATCATCTAATGTGGGATTACTAATTTGTAAATAATCCTTTTTAACATATGTACCAAATTCCATATTATTATCTGTAACCTGTTTAACGGCCCTTTGAAATATTTTTTTATCCTCAGGACCTGAAAGTGTCTCTATTTTCATACCGGCCATATTTGATGAGTGACTTAAAGTTTCTATCACTACATCTTCAACTACCTCTGTCTCACAGGCTAACACATACCCTAAATTTTCTTCCTTTTCGTTTATATGTCTACTCTTTTGAGTATTAACTTTTCCCTTTTCAACCTTTACTTTACATTTACCACATGTTCCGTTTCCACTACATGGTGCATCAATAAATACATCTGCCTTTCTTGCTATTTCTAATAAATTATCTCCTTTATTAGCTTCTATTTCTATATTCTCTGGTATAAATTTAACCTTTGGCAAATATAACACCTCCTAAAAAATTTGCTATCAACTAACACCTTACAGTTAACCTAAATTAACTATAACATGTCAACCGATAACTTTCCTTAAAGAAAATGACTCTGTTAGCATGGTGCTTTAAGCACCATGCATAACACAGTCTCTATTAATCTAATTGAGCTTTATAATCTTTAGACTCAAGTAAACTTTCAAATTCTTCTTCATCTTCTATTTTAACTTTTATAATCCATGAATCATAGGGTGCTTCACTTAAAAGGTCAGGATCATCTTCTACATCTTCATTTATTTCTAATAACTCTCCAGAAATAGGTGCTATTAAATCTGAAGCTACTTTAGAAGATTCTACAACCCCAAACTCTTCTCCTTTTTCTATATCATCATCTTCATCTGGCATTTCTACAAAAAGGATTTCTCCTAATTGTTCAACTGCATACTTAGTAATTCCTATTAATGCTTCATTTCCTTCTTTTTTAACCCAAGTATGTTCTTTATGATAATTTAATTCTTCAGGATACATTTAAAATCCTCCTTTTTACATTAATGGATCCATTTCTAATGCTGGATGTCCTTTTTCTTGTAGATATTCTAATACTCCTTCTGAATCAGTAGCAATAGTTTCATCACAAACCATGTCAGTAAAGTTATCTATATCATAAAGTTTTTTAGCTGTAGCATCTAAACTTTCTCTAACATAGTCTTTTAATTCCTTAGGCATCCAAACTATTCTCTTAGGTCCGCCTTCAGCTGACATAAACTTTCTTGATGAAATAAAGTATCTACCGTGTCCCATAAAGCCTGGTGTTTGAACTCCACCACCTGTCATAGATGCTAATTCTCCAAATCTCATTCCTACAGGTGTTGTACCTTCATGTTCTCTACTTACAATGATTACGCCATTTGCTTCTGGCATAATACCTGCTATACACTCAAAACATCCGCAAGAAGTCATAGGATCATCCATTAAACTATAAAGAGTAATTCTTTCAATGCTTCCACCTGAATTATCTTCTACATGTTTATTTACAGATTCCCATTCTCCTTTAACATCATCTATTAATCCATCTATTTCAACCGGTTGACAAGGTCCTGTTGGATCTAATTCATGGGTAGCTTTAGCATCTAACCAACTTACTGCACCACAAAGACCTAATCTTTCTGGAGTTATTATACAAACATGGGCAGGGGCAAATGATTGACATAATAAACATGAATAGAATTTCTCAACGTTATCATCATTTAATTCTTCTAATCTTGCATCCCTTGCATCATATTTAGGCTGTGCTTGTTCATCTTTAAGTTCTCTTACCTTGTCTTCATCTGTATAGATTTTAATTTGACACTTATCAACTACAGAATCAAATTCATCTATCATTCTTGCATATAATACTTCACCTATATGCTTCATTCTAAAGCCTTTTTCAAAGGCATCATTACCTATTCTTATCCAAGAAGTATCTCTTTGACCTACATGCATTACTCCTTCAGTATAGTTCATAAAGTAGTGGATTCTTCTTTCTAATACAGGTTCAAAATCATCTTCCATATTTCTTCCTGCAACTTCAACTACTACTGCTAATGGAAGTCTTTTAGGGTCTCCTTCTACTTCATCTATATCCGGTCCTATTACTTCTATTTTATGGTCTTCAACTTCTGAAGGCTCTTTACTTGTTACAAGTTCCCAAGCTTCAGTCTTGTTACCACCGAATTCTATATACATATCATCTTTTCTAATTCTTTCGCCTTCAAATGCTGCTGCAAAGGATACTGGAATTGGAATTTCTGTTACCTTTATTTTAATATTTCTAGCTTCTAGAGATGTCTGAACTACCTTTTCATAATCCTTTTGTGTAAGTAATAATGTTGGTACTTCTGTTACATCTTGATCAGTAATAACAGGGAATCCTAAAGCTATTGCCCCTGCTCCTGCTGATACTACTAATTCACTTAATGGACCAAATGCATTAACAAATGCAGGAACTCTTTCTTTTGTATATTCCATATGCTTATCAAAAGCACCGGCTTCAACATTACCAAATATTAAGCCTGCTCTAATAGCAACAGATACTACATGTATAACACTTGTTACATCATAACCTACAGGTATAACTCTAAAATCAAGTCCTACCTTTACATCCGTTTCTTTTATTTGGTCTACAACGTTACCAACTAAGAAAGTAAGTAAACCCTTTGATTGATAATCTTTAACTATATTAGCAGCTGTTTCAGAATCTGGACAATCTCCTAAAACAACAGCTATACCTGGTATATCTCCTGTAACTAAAGGTACTCCTAAAGAACGAATAACATGATCTGGTACAAATCCAGTACATCCTTCAGGGTATGGATTATCATCAACAGCATATTTAGTAGCTTCAATTATTTCTGAGGCTACAGCTGTAGCTAATCCTCCATTTAAAGCTTTCTCTAATTCTAATTCTTCAACTATTAAACTTTCTACAACGTCTAAAGCTCCCTTAAGATCTGCTAAAGTTTCAATTTTATTTCCTGTAGCAGCATAAATTATTGGTAAGCTATATGCAGTATCAGGAAATTCTACCTTATGGTCTTCACCTTTTTTTTCTATAGCACCTTCAACTGCTCCTTTAGCAGCTTCTAATGCTTGGTTAGACCCTGTAAATATTGTTTTAAATAAATTTTGCATTATATAACCCCCTTATTTAGTTATACACTAAATATTAATATATCAAAGTATTCGTCTCAATGAGACGAATACTTATTATTATAATTCTAAATATGAATCGGCATAAAGAATGTTATTTTTGATAACATCACAAGTTTTTATAGTTTCCATTAATCTTTTTTCACAAGGATTAATGATTGCTGATGAAAGACCACATTGCATAGCCATTGCAGCATAAGCTGAATCCATTATTGGTCTTATATCATTAGGAGCACCATTTGATATATTACTTAATCCTCCTGTTGTTTTAAGACCCATATCAGTAAGCTGTTTTATAGCTTCTAATACTTCTGTTTGCTTATCTTGCATTCCTTTAACAACTAAAAATAACGGGTCAAATAATATATCTTCAGGATCCATTCCAAATTCCATTGCTTTTTCAAGCATTTCAGTTGCATAAGCCATTCTTTCATCGTTATCTTTAGGTATTCCATCCTTAGAACATAAAGCAATTATTTTAGCATTATTTTCTGCTGCTAATTTAAACATATCCATTCTTCCACCTGCATCAGCAGAGTTTATTATTGCTTTACCATTTTCATCATTATAAACTTTAAGTCCAGCTTCAATAGCTTTTCTATTAGCTGTATCTAACGCTAAAGGGAAATTATCAAATTCATCTTGGATTAATTTTACTGCCCAAGTCATTACTTCTTCTCCATCTTTTTCAGCAGGTCCTATATTAACATCTAAATAAGTAGCTCCTGCTTCTATTTGCTCTTTTGCTCTTTTTAATATCGGTTCTGGATTTCTTTCCTCTAATGCTTTTCTTATAGTTGGTGAAATACAGTGAATTCTTTCACCAATTACCATAAATTTATCCATTTCACTACCTCCTTAAATTTTTATTTATGCGTATGCTTCTTCTTGTAAATCTTTTAAGAATTTTGGAAGATGCATTGCTTCATCTGGTCCTACTACAACTTCCCAATCTGGTAAACTATCTTCTATATCTCCTTTTAGAACTGCTACCTTACCAGGAATAACTAGTTTTCTAGAATTAGTCTTTTCTTCTATACCACTTTCTTTAATAAAGTTTCCAATACTTGAACCTCCAAACTTACCTGCAGCCCAAGAAGTAAGTACTGAATATCCTCCTGCATCTGGTATAGCCATCCAACATGGAACTTTAGATCTTTCAATTTCACCAGAAACGATAAAGTAAGTTAATGCAAAATCAACTGTTACAAGAACTGGTGAGTTCTCATCTGCTCCATTTATTGGGTAAATATCAGGTTCTACTGTCATTGGTCTTTGAGGGTCTGTATATACATTTTGTCTTAATGCAAATAAAGGTAATGCCTTTGCATAGTCTATATCATCTAATACTACTATTGAGCCATATCTAATTGTAAATAATGATGATAAAGCTACTTCCATAAATTTGTTATCCTTAGATAATTCATCAGCAAATATTACTGAAGGATAACCAAATTTCCTATCTTCTTCTTTAAGGGCTGTTCTTCTTATTTGAACAACATTTTTAAATGTTTCTTTAATTGATTCTCCCTGTGCGCCTAATACTAGTTCTTTATATCCTAGTCCTTGTACTTTTTCTACTAAATTATATAACTCTTCTAATCCCTTAGCTTTAAGTCCTAATGGTAACTTATCATCTTTAACTAAGTTAACCATATCTTCATAATTTTCTTCATTAGCACCATAAACTATAGGATTTTCATCTTTAACTAATTCTAATGCTTCTTTTAAAACATCAGTATCTTCACACACTAGCATAAATGCAACGTCTAATTCTTCTTTTATTTTCTTAATAATATCTAAGTAATTATCCTTATCAGAAACATATTCAACACATGCTAGTTCAATTTTCATATCCTCGCCGATTCTTTCATACTGCACACTTTTGATATTTTCAATTTTTTCATTTATTTCTTCATCTTTCATTTCATCAGTAAATCTAACTGCAAATCTGTTTCTATTTACAAATGTTTTTTCGTGACGGAAAAGTACTTTTTCCCCACCTAATTCGTATTCATTGTCACCTTTTCCTACTTTAATAGTTTTCATTAAAGGTGCTGTTGCCTCTTCTAATTTAGCTAATGATTCATCGCTCATATGTGGACATTTACTTATCTCACAAGCTCCCTGTGCCACCTTCATTGAAAATGCTAAACAAGTAGGGAACCCACAATCTTTACAGTTTTTCTTTGGAGTAAGCTTAAATATATCTAATCCTTTTAACGCCATTTGAAATCCTCCTTACATAAGTTATCTAATTTTTTATTTAATTTATTCTAAAGCGTCAACAAGTTCTTTTAATGTTTCTAGTGATTTAGGGTGACGAAGTACTACTGCATCAGAACCAACTGATAATATACTTGTTGCAGTTGATACTTCCATTGAAATACCTCTTTGTTCTCTACTACCCCATTCTGGTACTTCTTCTTCCGGTGCCATAGACTCTTTAACAGTCCAAGTTTCAAAGGATACCGGTGTAATTATTGGCATTGTAAGAGTCTTATCATTTTGATTAAATAATGCAAGTCTAATTCTATCTATAGTTGATACTAAATATTCAAAACCATATCCAGCAGCTGCATTACCAACATTCATTACGATATCTCCATAATCAACACCTAGTTGTCCTAATAAAACGTTTAATTGTTTTGCTAAGTTAATATCAACTGAAGACTCAGCTCCTACTTTATGACTATAAGCCATACTTGCTGCAGCCCCTACACCTTTATAGTTTTCTTCTGTAGCTGATAAAAATAAACAATTATACCCATCTACAGCCTGAGCTACCTTTTCAAATACTTCTTTATCTTTTTCATGATTGTTTGTACCTGCTATTACTAAAGGTGTATTAATAGCTTCTGCTACACTTTTACAAACTTCAGCACACTCCTCAGGTGACTTATCTAACCCATTTGGATCTGCTCCTTCTAATCTTAAACAGATAAAATCTGGATTGAATTCTTCTTCTACAAATTTAGCCCATTTAGCAGGGTCTTCAGCCACATCTTTATATGTTTCTTTTAATGGCTTAACCCAATCTTCTGGATAAATATCTAAAATTTCCATACCTAGTTTTGCTTTACTACCTGTTTCTCCATCAAAGTCATAAAATGGTAAAGTGGCTTCTCCTCCTATAGTTATAGCATTGTCACCACTACCAAGTTGTACTTCTTCAACTTTACCTTTTGCTTTTTGAACAGACATCTTAAATGCCATTTAAATCGCCCCTTTCATTAAAAATCTATTCTATTAAATATTTCCTTTAAAGCTTTTTTAGATTTAGAGTCTTCAGGTAAATTTACTAACGCTTCACCCTTTGCATCAAATTCATATATTTTTTCATCCATTGGTACTACTCCTAATAAATCTAAGTTTTGACTCTCTATCTTTTCTTTTATTCCATCGGCAAGTTCACCATTGGGAGCTCTATTAACTATTAAATAAATATTATCTACATCTAGTTCTAATTCTTTAACTAATTTTTTAATTCTTCCTACTGCTTGTATTCCTCTTCTTGAACAATCACTTACTAAAAAAAGTGTATTTATTTTTTTTACAACTTTCCTACTAAGATGTTCCATACCAGCTTCATTATCTATTACTAGGTATTTATAATTATCAGATATCTGATTTATCTGCTCTTTTAAAATGCCATTAACATAACAATAACATCCTTCGCCTTCTGATCTACCCATAACTAAAAGGTCATATCCATTTCCTTCAGTTAATCCTGTATTTAATCTATACTTTAAATACTGAGCTTTTGTCATTCCTCCGGGAAACTTATTCCCAGCTTTCTCTCTTTTATTAACCTCTTCTTTGATTTGGCCTATAGTAAAATCTACTTCTTCACCTAGAACCTCATTTAAATTTGCATTTGCATCTGCATCAATTGCTATTATTGGCTTCTTATTTTCATTAACTAAATAATTTGTTAAAAGCCCTGTCAATGTAGTTTTTCCTGTTCCACCTTTTCCTGCTACAGCTATTGTGTAACTCATAACTATCCCTCCTAGTTTTTATAATATTACATCTAATGACAGGACTTTTAAAAATTAACCTGTCAATTAGACAGAGTGAACACACTGATTATGGACATCATGTAAAGCTTCCATTAGCCCTTCAGAGAGTGTAGGATGTGGATGTATAACATCACCTAACTGCTCTGCTGTTAGCCCTAAATCAACAGCTAATGTTAGCTCTGCTAAAAGATCAGTAGCGTGGGGACCTATAATTGAAGCACCGATTAATTTATCACTTTCATCAACTATTACTTTTACAAATCCTTCAAACTTTCCTATAGCCTGTGCTTTTCCTAATCCTCTAAACTGAAATTTACCAATCTTAAAATCTATACCTTTATTCTTTGCCTCTTTTTCAGTTAGACCTACACCTGCTACTTCAGGATCAGTATAAATACATCTCGGTACAGCAGTATAATTAATTTCTTTATTTCTGCCTAATGCATTTTCTGAAGCTACAGTTCCCTCTTTAGATGCCACATGGGCTAAGAAAGGACTATCTACTATATCTCCTATTGCATATATCCCATCAACATTAGTCTCCATATTTTTATTAACTTCGACTTTTCCTTTATTTAACTTAATCCCTAAATCTTCAATACCTAGATTTTCTAAATATGGTTTTCTTCCCACAGAAATTAGCATCTTTTCTGCTTCTAATGTTTTCCCACCTTCTAGGTATGCTATTACTTTATCGCCTTTAATTTCACATTTTTCTATTTTTTTACCCTTCTTCACTTTTATTTTATCTTTTTTGAAAGATCTTGACAAATTTTTAGCAATATCTTTGTCTTCATTAGGTAAAATATGTTTAGCCATCTCAACTATTGTAACTTTTGTGCCAATTCTTTTAAAGAATTGTCCAAACTCACATCCTATAACTCCGCCACCTACAATAATCATAGATTCTGGTTTTTTATCTAGGGATAAAGCTTCATCACTTGTGATAACTTTTTCCTTATCATAGGGAAACATATTTGGAACTATAGGTTTTGAACCTGTAGCAAGTATTATTTTATCGGCTTTAAGTATTTGCTTTGAACCATCTTCTTTCTCTACTTCTACTTTATTTTTATCTATTAATTTCCCAAACCCCTCTATTAGGTTTACTCCCTTTTTATCAAATAAAAACTTAATACCATCTATCATTTGAGAAACAATTTTTCCTTTTCTATCCATCATTTTATTAAAGTCAGCTTCTATATCCCCTAATACATTGACTCCATAATTTTTAGCATTCTTAACAGACTCTAAATTTTCTGCTGAAGCAAGTAATGCCTTAGTTGGTATACAACCAACATTTAAGCACGTTCCTCCTACTTTTCTTTTTTCTACAAGAGTAACATTAGCTCCAAGCATAGCTGCTTTTATAGCAGATACATATCCTCCAGGACCTCCGCCTATAACAACAACTTTCATTTAGCTCACTCCTTCTGCTGTTAAAAGTTCTGCTTCTTCTAATATTTTAGGGATATTTTCTTCAGCACCAATAGCCATTATATGTACCCCATCACATAAATTTTCTTCCCTTAATTCCTTTATACATTCAGCTGCTATTTTTATACCTTCTTCAACTTTGTCATCTGCATTTTTCATTCTTTCTATTATTTCATCAGGAACATTTATCCCTGGTACATTTTTACTCATAAACTTAGCCATACCTGCTGATTTTAAAGGTATTATCCCTGCTAATACCTTCGCGTCTATATGCTTTGATTTTTCTTTAAATTCTTTCATTGTTTCTATATCATATATCGCTTGAGTTTGAAAATATCTAGCTCCTGCTTGAACCTTTTTTTCCATCTTAAGAATTTGTAAATCCATTGGGTCATATTCAGGTGTAACACAAGCTCCCATAAAAAATTCTGGAGTACCTTTTAAATCATTACCAGACATATCTTTACCGCCATTTAGAGTTGTAATTGTTTGTAAAATTCCAACACTATCTAAATCATAAACCGCTCTCGATTCTGGATGGTCACCTACAACAGAATGATCACCTGTTAATGCTAAAACATTTTCTATCTCAAATACCCCTGCTGATAATAATTCTCCCTGGATAGCTATTCTATTTCTATCTCTTCCTGTTATTTGTAAAACAGGCTCTAAACCTTCTTCTTTTAATATCTTGCATGTAGCTAGGGAACTGACTCTCATTACAGATGATTGAAAGTCTGTTACATTAACACCGTGAACTTTTCCCTTTATTTTTCTAGCACAATCTAGAAGATGGGAAAAATCCGTCCCCTTTGGAGGAGCCATTTCTGCAGTTATTGCAAACTCTTCCCTCTCTAAAGTCTTTTTTAACAAACTCATAAATTTGTTCCCTCCTTGTTATTATATTATCGTTATTTTTTTAACGCAAGTTTAATTTACTAGGATGTAACTCTTTTCTAAAGTTCCTAGGAGGCTTTATCTCTTTTATATTATCTAATTTGTCTTCTTCCTTTAATTTCTCATATATTTTAATCCACGCACAATCATTATCTGAGTCTACTTCACATTTTTTATCCTTAGCTCCACCACATGGTCCATTAATTAAGCCCTTAGGACATTTAGTTATCGGACAAATTCCTCCGCTCCAACCTAATTGGCACTCTCCACAGGCTTTACAAGCTTCTTCATACTTTCCTACTCTTTCAATTTCACCTATAAACATTGTATTAGTTCCAGGATAAACAGGCACTTTAGCTACTTTTGCAACTGTTTGGACTCCATCTCCACAGGCTAGTGATAAAATAGCGTCAGCTTCTTTTATTTCTTTTTTTAACTTCTTTAAATCTTTTCTTGTTTTAAGATAGTTACACGAAGGGTCTAATACTTTAGTTGCTAAAACCTCTTTCCCTTCATTTTCAAGTAACTTTTTCATTTCAATTATTTCATCTTCTCCTCCGGTCTTACAAGTTGTAGCACAAAGGGAACAGCCGGTGATAATAATTTTTTTAGAATCTTTTAAAAACCCTACTACTTCTTCAACAGGTTTTTTCTCTGAAATAATCATCTAATATCCTCCTTTATAAAAGATTAATTTTTTATAAGTTTTTCTGTAATTTACAAGCCTTTACTACATGCTTTGCTAATATAGAAGTTGTCACTGAACCAACGCCCCTAGGTACTGGTGTGATTTTAGATGCTTTATCCTTAACATTATCAAAATCAACATCACCACACATATTACCATCTTCATCTACATTGATTCCAACATCTATAACAACGGCTCCATCTTTTATAAAGTTTTCTTTAACTAACTTCGGTACACCTACACCTACAACTACTATATCACCCTGTCTGGCTGATTTTGCAGTGTCTTTAGTATCTATATGACATATAGTTGGAGTAGCACACTCATTTAATAATAATAATGCAGCAGGTTTACCAACAACATTCGATGCCCCAATAATAGTTGCATCCTTACCCTTAATATCTATATCATAATGTTTTAAAATTTCCATTACAGCTAAAGGAGTACATGGTGGAAATCCAGACTTATCTCCTTCATATAATTTACCTTCATTTACTGGATTAAAACAATCCACATCCTTTTCTGGTGCTATTTCATATTTAATAACTGATTCATCTAAATGTTTAGGTAGTGGTCTAAATACTAAAATACCATCAATACTATCGTCTTTATTTAATTTATGTAATTCTTTTATAAAATCATCCTGTGATATGTTTTCTGGAAGTTCAAAAACTTCAGCATCTATTCCTACTTTTTCACTTCTTTTTAAAGCTCCTCTTTCATATGCTAAATCAGCTGAGTTAGCTCCTACTCTTACTATGGCTAATTTTGGATTAACACCCTTTGATTTTATACTTTCTACTTCATTAATTAAATTTTTTGTTATCTTATCAGCAACTGGTTTACCCTTAATAACTTCACCCATACTTAATCCTCCTTATTTTTTTAATCTATCTTCAACTTTTTTATAAACATCATCAGCAATTTTTGTTCCTTCACTTACTAATTTCTCAGTTTTATCTTTAACTTCATTAACATATTTTTCATCTTTAATCATACCTATGTTGATGTAAACATTTAATTGTCCACTTATTAAGGCAGATCTTAAACATTGAATCCCAACACCAACATCACTAATGGCTAGTTTAGAACCTTTATCAACTAACTCTTCATGTAGCTTAATAGCCTCATAACTTGTTTCAACTATTTTAATTGGCACTTCACAAGCTTTCTTTAATGAAGCTTGCATAACTTTTTCTTTTTCCTTTTTTTCCTCTTCTGTATTAGAAGGCATTCCATAGGCCTTAGAAAGTGGTAAAAAATTTTCAGCATCCTCATCTATCATATCTAACAATCTTTGTTGCAAAGCTTTTGTTTTATTAAGAATTTCTTTTACATCTTCTTCGTATTCTTTGTATTTCTTTTTTCCCACAGTTAAATTACAAACCATGCCAGCTAAAGCTGTTCCTATTCCTCCCACTAAAGCTGCTGCTCCGCCTCCACCGGGCACAGCAGCTTTAGAGGAAAGAACATCTGTAAAATCAACGCAACTTTTCTTAGCTAATTTCATGTCCTTTCCTCCTATTATTTATTTTGTTCCGTCAAAAAAATTAACTTATTTGATATATTTCCAGTGCTAAATCATTGAAATTTAAAGATTTAGCAGGATTTTTAAGTTCTCCCCCCTAAGATTAATGGTAGAGTCACCAATAAATAATACA
>VEND01000161.1 GCA_009711765.1 Bacillota bacterium
ACTTATATAATTTTAAATCTTCCCAAAGCTCCCTGGGGATTCTATGCCCTTTTTTACGCTTAAACCTAAATAAAATTTGACTTTAGAGTACCAATTTTGCTAATCTTAAAATAAATATAATTATAATAATTATTTTTTGGTGTTCATTTACCATTTATTGGATGCTTTCATTCTTTATTTAACGGAATCATTTTAGTTTTGGCATTAAAAAATCATATTAAGTATATCATTTAAAGTATTAAAACTAATTTGTACTAATGGACCAAGTATTCTTTCTATATTATTTGTTAAAACTAATAAGATTAATATTAAATACAAGTACTTTTCATATTTATAAAATAAGTATTCTAATTTATTAGGTAATAAACTTGCAACAATTTTTGATCCATCTAATGGTGGAAAGGGAAGTAAGTTAAAAACACCTAGAGCTATATTAATAAATATCAGAGGTCTTAACATACTTAAGATAATATTATTTTCTATAATCCCGCTTACAAAAATAATTGCTGAAAATAAAGCTAATATAAAATTAGTTACAGGTCCTGCTAAGGATACTAAAAGAGTACCTATTTTACGTTTTTTAAAGTACCTAGGATTAATAGGTACAGGTTTAGCCCAACCGAAACCTACTATAAATAATAACAAAAAACCTACTATATCAATATGAGAAATTGGGTTTAATGTAAGTCTTCCATCTTCATAGGCTGTAGGGTCACCTAGCTGATATGCCATATACCCATGGGCTAACTCATGCAATGTTATTGCTATTAATATGGCAGGCATAAATAAAAGTTTGTCAAATAATTGAGCTATTATTGTTTCCAATCTATCAAATCCTTCCAATTTTTATAACTATAATATTATATTATAAATTATAACATTTTACAATTTTAAGACATAAAAAAACATGCTATATATATTTTATAATTTTATAATACAAATTACAAATATAATAAGCATGTTTAACTAAATTTTAATTACTTACTAATTTTGAAAACATTTTCTTAATCATCGTAAAGAATGATGCTTTCTCTATATCCTTTGTAACTATTAAATCTACCCTTCCAACTTCTTTTCCTTCTAATTTAATTACTAATTCACCTATCTTATCGTTCTTATTTAGAGGAGGCATCAAATATTTTGGTAAAATATAATTTTTTTCTATCTTTTTAGGTTGCCCTTTTTTAATAAGTAAATTAAGATCATTTTCAGCTACAACATCAATATTTTCTATTTTCCCTTTAGATATAGGTAAATTCTTAATTATATCTCCTTTTTTACAAATTGGTAAAGAGTCATACGTAGCAAATCCATAATCGAGTAATTTTCTTGATTCAGAAAATCTGTTATTAGAAGTTTTACAACCTAAAACTACACTAATTAGGGTTAATCTATTCCTTGTAGCTGAAGCTGATAAGCAAAATCCAGCAGTACTAGTATAACCTGTTTTTATTCCATTTGCTCCCTTATAAAATCTAACTAATTTATTAGTATTAACTAATGTCTGTTCCACATCATTTTCTTTTCCTACCATCATTGTTGTCATCCATATAGTTAACCATTGATGTACCTTAGGATATTTTAATAATTCTCTAGACATTATACTAATATCATAGGCTGTTGTATAATGGTTTTCATCAGTTAATCCAGTGGGATTGACAAAATTAGTGTTTTCCATTCCTAATGATTTTGCTTTTTCATTCATCATTTTAATAAATAATTCTTCTGAACCCGCTATATGTTCACTTAGTGCAACTGCTGCATCATTAGCTGATCTTACTGATATAGCTTTTAATAAATTTTCAACTGTTTTTACCTCACCTGTCTCAAGATAAACTTGGCTTCCACCCATACTAGATGCATTTTCACTTATCACTACTTTATCATTTAGATTTATTCTATTAGATTCTAAACTTTCCATAGCGAGTAAAAGAACCATAATTTTTGTAATACTAGCAGGCTCTAGCTTCTTATGTGGGGCTTTTTCATAAATTATTTTTCCAGAACCAGCATCAACTAAAATCGCTGATTCACTCTTTAAATCAAATAAATTATCTGCGTTTACAAAATTATAAGGTATAATAGTTGCCAGAATACAAACAATTGTAAATATACTTAGAAATTTTTTATATCTTTTCATAATACTCCTCCCTTCTTTTATAATTTTAGGTTAACCAGCATTATTTTATTTATTCAATTAAAAATAAAAAAGAGATTATCATTACGATAATCTCTCAACACCGGATTTATCTACTACTCCATAAATCAGATTTTTTTCTTTATCTCTTTTTTGATCTACGATAATTATGTCATTTAACATCTCTTTTACCTTATTTATCTTTGTTAAGTCGTTCCCATGTATATAAACTAGAGTTTCTTTTTTACTTACTTTTTGCATAACCTTTTTATTAAGTACAAGTCCTGTTGATAAATCTATTTTACTTTCTTTAGTTTCACGTCCAGCGCCTAAAGTCAAAGCACATCTACCAATACCTTCTGCATCTATCTTTCTTATGTATCCATTTTTATTACTTTTATATTCGACTACATAATTAGCTTTAGGTAAAAGAGATGTATCGGTTATATATTTAGTTTCCCCATTCTGAGCTTTTATGAATTCACTAAATTTTTCAAAAGCCTTACCATTTTCTATAACTTCTAATAGCATTTCACGTCCATGTTTTATATCAGTTGCTTTTTTTCCTAATACTAATAACCTTGAACCTAATGTTAAACATAATTCTAATAAATCCTCTGGCCCATTATTTTTTAATGTATCTATAGCTTCTTTAACCTCAAGTGCATTTCCTACGGCCCTTCCTAGAGGCTCTTGCATATTTGATAACACAGCTACTGTATCCTTTCCCATGTTAATACCAATATCAACCATTTCCTTTGCTAATTTAAAAGCATTGTCTACATCTTTCATAAATGCTCCACTTCCAACTTTAACATCTAATACAATAGCATCTGAACCAGAAGCTAATTTTTTACTCATTATGCTACTAGCGATTAAAGAAATATTATCTACTGTTGCAGTTACATCTCTTAAGGCATATAATTTTTTATCTGCCGGGGTAATATCTGCAGTCTGTCCAGCAACAGCTAGATTAATCTTATTAACATTATTAATAAATTCTTTTTTAGTTAATTCAATATTAAAATTCTTTATAGATTCTAATTTATCTAAAGTTCCACCTGTATGTCCAAGTCCTCGTCCTGACATTTTAGCTACAGGCAGTCCACAAGCTGCTACCATAGGTGCTAATACCAATGTTGTTTTATCACCTACACCACCTGTACTGTGTTTATCTACCTTTATTCCTTCAATCTGTGATAAATCAATTATATCACCGGAGTTAAGCATAGCCTTTGTTAAATTGATAGTTTCATCTTTGTTCATTTTATTAAAAAATATTGCCATCAATAAAGCTGATGCTTGGTAGTCTGGGATTTCACCCTCGGTATATCCGTTAATAAAATAATTAATTTCATCTTTTGTTAATATTTTACCATCTCTTTTTTTCTTAATGATATCGTACATATTCATTAAAGGGTCACCTCATTGATTATTCCCTTTACTAACTTAATAAACTTAGGTCTAGTTTTATTAGCAACCTCTACTACTTGTTCATGACTTATTGATTCAATTTCTTCAGCTATAGCCATGTCAGTTACACATGATATTCCTAAGACCTTTAAACCTGAATGATTAGCAACTATAACTTCAGGGACTGTTGACATTCCTACTGTGTCTCCACCTACTTTTCTTAACATTTTCAACTCTGCCCTTGATAAATAATTAGGTCCACTAATAGCTGCATATACACCTTTTTCAGTTTTAATTTCTAATTTTTCACTTACCTTTTCAGCAAGTTCTATCATCTCTTTATCATAAGCCCTAGACATATCAGGAAATCTAGGCCCTAGTTCTTCATAATTTGAACCTATTAATGGGTTATCTCCTGTAAAATTAATATGATCTTCAATTATCATTAAAGCACCAGGATATAATTCTTTATTCATTCCTCCACAGGCATTTGTTACAAGAATTAATTCAACTCCTAATTTTTTCATAACTCTTACTGGAAATGTAATATCTTCCATTGAATAACCTTCATAATAATGAAATCTTCCTTGCATGGCAACAACTTCTTTTCCTTCTAATTCACCAATGACAAGCTTACCTTCATGGCCTTTAACTGTAGAAACTGAGAAATTAGGTATGTCTTCATAATTTATACTGGTTTTATTTTTTACTTCATTAGCTAATGTTCCTAATCCAGAGCCTAATATTAAACCTATTTTTGGTTGTATATCTATTTTCTTTTTTATGTAATTACTACTATCATTAATTCTCTCTAATAAATTCTTCACTATACTACCCCCTATTATATATTAAACAAAATCTTTCTAATTAACATAATGAAATCATCTTTAACCTTTTCTGTTGTTTCTATTACTTCTTTATGACTTAATGGCTGTTCTAATATACCTGCTGCCATATTAGTTATACATGATATTCCTAATACCTCAATACCAGAATGAACAGCTACTATAACCTCAGGTACAGTTGACATCCCTACTGCATCAGCTCCTAAATAAGTAACCATTTTAATTTCAGCAGGAGTTTCATAAGAAGGTCCTGTTAAAAACATGTAATTGCCTTCTTTTATATCAATATTAAGTTCTTTAGAAACATCATATGCTGTATTTATTAAATCCTTTGAATAAGCATTTGACATATCTGGGAATCTCGGTCCTAATTCTTCAAAATTTTCGCCTATTAAAGGATTATCAAAACCAAAATTGATATGATCTTTAATAATCATTAAATCTCCTGGCTTAAATGATTTATTAGCTCCACCAGCTGCATTTGTAACAATTAACTTTTCAATCCCTAGATCTTTCATAACCCTTATAGGGAAGGTTACATCCTTTAATGGATATCCTTCGTAGTAATGAAATCTTCCTTGCATAGCTATTACTTTTTTGCCTTCTAATTCTCCAATAACTAATTGTCCTTTATGACCCTTTACTGTTGATTTAGGGAAATTAGGTATGTCACTATATTTAATAGTTGTTTTATTCTTAATTTCATCTGCTAATATACCTAAACCAGAACCTAATACTAGTCCTATATCAGGTTTTATATTTATTTCCTTTTTTAAATAATCACTAGATTGCTTAATTTTAGTTATAAAATCCATATGAACTACTCCTTTAATATATTTTTTAAAAAACTTTTTCCATTTTTAATTTCTTTTGCATTTAACATATCAACTACAGTTGCACCTATATCTGAAAAAGTTTCTCGAGTCCCAATATTTGTGTCTGCTTTAATAGCTTTACCATAAATCAATATAGGAATATATTCCCTAGAATGATCAGTACTTTCAGTTGTAGGATCACAACCATGGTCAGCAGTAATTATTAATACTTCATCTTCCCTTAGGTTTTCCATAATTTCTGGTAATCTTTTATCAAAATTTTCTAAAGCTTGACCATAACCCTTAGGGTTATTTCTATGACCATATTTCATATCGAAATCAACTAAATTTGTAAATATTAAACCATTAAAGCTTTCTTTCATATACTTAATAGTTTGGTCTACACCATCCATATTGTTTTCTGTGTGCACACTCTGTGTAATTCCTTGACCACTATAAATATCGACTATTTTACCTACAGCCTTAACTTCATAGTTTTTGTTTTTTATACTATCAAGCATAGTTTCATGTTTTGGTTTTAAAGAATAATCATGACGTCTCGATGTTCTTTTAAAATTACCAGCTTCGCCAATAAAAGGTCTGGCTATTACTCTTCCAACACCATGTTTTCCTTTTAGAATTTCTCTTGCTACTTCACACATTTCGTATAATTTCTTTACTGGAATCACATCTTCATGGGCAGCTATTTGAAATACACTATCAGCTGATGTATAAACTATAGGATATCCAGTTTCAATATGCTTATTACCTAATTCCTCAATTATTTTAGTCCCTGAAGCTGGTTTATTTCCAAGAATTTTAGTTTCTATCGCTTTTTCAAATTTATCAATAACTTCTTTTGGAAAACCATTAGGATATGTAGGAAAAGGCTTATCCATAAGTATTCCGGCAATTTCCCAATGACCAGTAGTAGTATCCTTTCCCGCAGATTTTTCCTTACTTCTTCCATAAGCTCCTAATGCCTTATTAGTTTTATTAACTTTATTTACACCATCAATATTTCCTATACCAAGCTTTACTAAATTTGGTATTTTTAAATCACCAGTTGCCTTTACAATATTATTAAGTGTGTTACTCCCCTCATCTCCATATTCTTTAGCATCTGGCAATTCTCCTATGCCTACGCTATCTAATACTATTAAAGTAACTCTATTTATTTTCATTTCTGCCTACCTCCTTTTAGTTATATGTATTATACCCGGTATTTTGTGTTTTAATAGAAAAAATAAAACCCATCTCTTAAGACGGATTTTATGCTCTAGGATGTGCTTTTTCATATACTTTCTTAATACGATTTTTATTAATATGAGTATAAATTTGTGTGGTTGAAATATCAGAATGTCCAAGCATTTCTTGTACTGATTTTAAATCAGCCCCATTTTGAAGTAAATGAACAGCAAATGAATGTCTTAAGGTATGTGGTGTTATCTTTTTATTTATATTTGCCTTTGATGTGTAGCTTTTAATTATTTTCCAAAAACCTTGCCTTGATAATCTTGTGCCATAATAGTTTACAAATAAAGCATTTTCATCTTTTTGTTTTACAAATTCTTCTCTATATTCTTCTATATAAAGTGATAACGTCTTTATTGATACACTTCCTATAGGAATGACCCTTTCATTTGATGTATCTTTAGAACAAGATATAAAACCCATTTTAAGATTAATATCACCTACATCTAAAGCTACTAACTCAGATACTCTAACTCCTGCTGCATATAATAACTCTAGCATAGCTCTATCTCTTACACCTTTAGCATTATTAGAATTAGGTTGGTCTAATAATATCTCTACTTCTTTTGGTGTAAGTATTTCAGGTAGCTTTTTCTCTTGTTTAGGCGATTTTAAATTTATTGTTGGATCTTTTTTTATCATATTTTCATTTAGCAGATATTGATAAAAGGATCTAATTGAAGCTAAACTTCTAGACACAGTAGAGGTAGCTCTTCCTTTTCTTTTTAAATACATTAAATAAGTAATGATAATCGTTTTATTAGCATTAACTACATTATTGTTATTTTCTGTTAAAAAACTATTAAATTGATTTAAATCTCTTTTATATGATTCTATTGTATTTTTTGATAATTCTCTATCTTCTTTTAAATATGTAATAAAACTCTTTATATGATTATGCAGCATTCTATTACTCCTTTTATTACTAATTTTAATAGCTCACTTTTTAATAATTCAACACAAACTACAAAATTCCTTTATTTTTCTGTTAAATTTACATGATATACGAAAAAAACATCTTTTTTATATAATAAATAAAATTCTCTTTAAAAAAATTATATGAAATAACAAAAGTCGAATTGTTACCTGGCGGCTGTTTGATCTTTTTTAATTCTAGTAATGTAAAAAATTTTTCAATTAAATAAGGTAATAATAAACCTAATATTACTAAGATAATAAAAATCCTTAAAAATAATATTAAAAATTTAAATATATTTTTAAATATTCTCACCCCAAGTCTATGCCACATAACCTAAAACTAATTTCATAAATACAGGTGTTATATAAGCTTCTACTAAACTGCCTAGAAGCATCAATATAAATAGTAATATTACACTTAAAGAAAATCTTATGATTTCTGATAGATAATTAAATTTTAAACTTCTTTTGAATTTATTTTTTATTATCCTTATTGAAAAACTTAGAGACATTACAGAAATAATAACTATACCTGGTATTAAAAATAAATTTTGTGGCAATATTGCTAAAATTGCAAATAAAAAACCTTTAAAGCCTAGCTCGACATATAAAAAACCTACAGTAAATCCTATTATAAAACCTCTTAAAACAACAACAATAAACACTAAAGGAATACCTACAATTATTATACCTAAGAACCATAAAAGGCCTACTGTTTTAATATTATTAATTATTGAATGTTTAAATAAAATCCCTGAATTTATACTTTCTTCATTTAATATCTTGAAAAATGAATCCATAAAATTAATGATTTCTTTTTTTTGAGAAGTATTTAATACCTTTGTAGTAATTGCACCAGCTGATATTCCAACTATTAAAAAAATCACTATAATAAAATACAAGAAAATATTTTTATGAAAGTGATTCCTTATTATACTATTAGAATTTTTTTTCATAAAAATCCCCCTTTCATACAAGCCCTTATAAAAATGTATGTATAAAAGAAGGATAATATTACTAGTAAAATTTATTTGTTTTTCATTTGATAAGCTGTTAAAATACCTACTATTGTTTTACTATCTTGGATTTCTCCTTTATTAACCTTTTCTACTAAATCTTCTAATTTAATTTTAACTACTTCTATATATTCATCTGTATCTGGATTAGCTTCTCCTACATTTAAATTTTTAGCCATAAATAAATATAGTTTTTCGTTACTAAATCCTGGGGAAGTATAAAACTCAAACATGTATTCTAAGTTTTCAGCCGTTATTCCTGTTTCTTCTTTTAATTCTCTTATAGCACAGGACTTAGGCTCTTCTCCTACTTCAATTTTCCCTGCTGGTATTTCTAATAATTCTTTATCTATAGCTTTTCTATATTGTTTTACTAAAGTAACATACCCATCATCTGTTATAGGTACTATAGCTACAGCACCTGAATGTTCTACTATCTCTCTTTTAGAATATTTTTTGTCAGGTAATTCAACAGTATCTATTCTTAAATTTAATATCTTTCCTTCATATATTTTATCTGATTTCATTGTTTTCTCAACATAACTCATAAAATTTACCTCCTAATAGCATATTTGAAAATCTAACTTCATATTATAAATAAAGCCTGTCTTCTTTATATTATAGTACTAACAAAAAAAATGTAAAGTAAATTAAGGAGGTTATATAATGAAAAATAAACAAAACAAACTTTTTATTAGCTGTAAAATCAAAGATCTCTCTGGTATATTAAAAGAATTAAGTACTAAATATATTACAGTAAAAGAAGCTATTGAAGACATTTCAAATTCTTAACAATGTGATTTGCAACTGCACCTAAACCAAAGAAAAATTCTTTTTGTTGATTGTAACTTTTATTCATAGTATTAACGTTTATGTTAAAATGCTCCATAGCTTTTTTTATGTCTGTCCCATTTTCAAAATAAATATTATGTTTACAATCTATTTTATTTTCTTTTATTAATTCTTTAATTTTATCTAATTTTTTTGTTTCTAATAGCGGTAATACTAAATTTGATTTTGTACAAGTGACTTTTGATAAATTTGTTATTGTATGATGACTTATACCTATGTGTCTTTTTCTTTCATCATTAAAGATTATTCTTGGTATAGCATAACTTATACCATCTAAGTTATTTACTGCATCAAGTATATAACCTTGTTCTATTCCACTAAAGCCGTATTTAGTTCCTGTTCCAACTATTCCAGGCCCCATAGAAACTATTGTTACATCACTTTGTAAAATTTCTTTTGATACTATTAGACCACTATAAATATTAACGCATTCATAATCCCCTCCAAAAGCGTGACCTACAGTTATAGTATTATCTATAATATTTTTTTTCTTTAGTTCTTTAACAGTATTACTTAAATATATAGGTAATGCCCCACCATCTGTCATTATATAGTTGATTTTAACATTTGGTTTTAACCACTTAATCATTGTAGCTAAAGGGGCTAACATGCTATGTAAAGTACCAATTGCAAATATATTATTATCTAAAGATTTAAAATTCTTAATAGTGTTATGATATGGGCTATTTTGTTCTTCACTAGCTAAACATCGAACTTGAAAAGGTGTATAGCGCATTTTTATTATATGTCCTTTTTCTCTAGATTTCTTAATTTTTTTACTTTTATTACCCATAACAAAATGCAAACCACCTGTACCTAGGGAAAGTTCTAAAGCTATACAGTTTAATATAACTATATCATTTATATTAACATTTCCAGTTATTTTATTATAATTTATTGCTCTTTCTTTAGATCCATCTATTAATACTTCTATTAGAGAAATATTTTCATTACTTTCTATGATTTTATTTACTAATCCTTCTTTTATACTAATCAGAATATCACCTTCTTTACCTTCCTAATGTATCTATAAAATTAAGTACTTTTATTTTAGATATTACTTTACTAAAAGAATAATATTCAGAAAAAATATGTAGAGAAATTAAAATTATTAATATTATAATTTTGTAATTAATGCTTTGTGTTGTTACACAATAAATCCCTAATGTCATTCCTAAAGAGTTAGAACCTATATCTCCTATCATAACTTTACCCTTTAAATCCAATGGAAAAACAACTAAAATTATTCCTATCGCTGAAAAGAGCAAAAAATTGTATTCTAATTTTAATGAAGTAAATAATAATAAAACCCCTATAATAATAAAAGCTTTTATTGCTCGCCCCGGCCTTAAATCTAGTAGATTAATTAGGTTAGTAAATAATGATATTATTATTATATTTATAATTAGATTATAGATGTTATCAGAAATTACTATTGAATATATTATAGAGCATACTAATCCACTAATCGCTTTTAATCCCCCTGTAGTCAGTTTACCGACTATTAGTGCTTTAATATGTCCTTTAAATCCTTTAATTATATTATTTCCCATTACATCATCAATAAAACCTACAAGTCCCATAATTGTTATACAAAATATATATGCGTAAATATTAATATTATCATTATAAATAATAAATATAACACCAAAACATATAATGCTTTGTACAAATAAATAAACTATTCCTATTCCAATAGGAATAGTTCTATTTTGATAATTATAAGAAACACAATTATTTTCCTTTAATAATACATAAATATATGGAGTTAATATTCTACATAATACTAAACCACTTAAAAAAGATATTATATCAATAGCTTTCATATATTCACCTTCTAAAATTTAACATCAAAAAAGTTACTAGTATATTCATAAATTGTTTTCCTCTATGTATAAAACCTTTTAAATTTCTAGTTGTTTCTCGATGTCTCATATTTACCTTAACTTCTTTAATTTCAAAATTATTTTTTAAAGCTTGTATAGTCATAGCTACTTCAATACCGAATCTATTCGGTATATAGTTTATACATTCTATAACATCTTTTTTATAAACTCTTTGTCCAGACAGTGAGGATTCTATATTTTCATTTGTATAAAATAACACTCCCATTTTTGCTAGTTTTTTGACTAGCCCAAATCCTCCTCTTTTTCTTGGCTTTGGGAATTTTGCTACTGTAAAATCTGCCTTATTCTTTATTACAGGTTCTATTAGTTTAATAATTTCCTTACTTGTATCTTTTAAATCTCCATCTAATAATACTAAATAATCAAAAGTTCTTTTCTTAAACCCCTCTTTTATTGCGTAGCCTTTACCATGATTTTTATCTAAGGATAAAACATTAACACCAGTAGATATTGCTTTTTCATAAGTATCATCTGTGGATCCATCATCTACAACTAAAATTTCATCAATTAATTTAATTTTCTTTAATGCATTGATTGTACTAGTAATATTTCTTCCTTCGTTATATACTGGTATGATAGCTAATACTATACTCATAATAATCTCCTATTCCTATGGTAAGTCTGGCATTAAACTATCAGATGATTTTTTTATGCCAAAATTGCCTTCTTCTCCATTTAATATCGATGTTAATGAGATTTTACCAATAACACTGTTGATATTATCAACTGAAGAGATATTTAATTCTTTATATAATGATACATAAGTTTTTTCTGAGTCTTCCTTTTCAATGCATATAACACTAATTAATGATTCTCTACATTTATTGTTGATTTTTTTTAATACCCTTTTTAAATTGTTATATTCAATTTCTTCATAAGAACATGATAGTATTATATGTTCAACTTCTTTATTATAATCTCCATATGAACTAATAATTTCTTTATTACTATAATCAATTATTTTTTTATCATTATTTGAAATTATTGAATCTATTATACTTAGTATAATGTCTTCATTAGCTTTATCTAAATTAATAGTTGTAACAGATAAGTCATTTGTCCCTGCTTTTTTTAAAAAATCATATAGATCATTAAATAAAAAATCATTACTAAATTTAAGTATTGCTATATTTTTACCACTTAATTTATCCTTAACTATATGTGGAAGTAAGTAGTTACTAAATTTTTTATAATTGTCATTACTAAATTTAAGTAAAGATACTTCTTTTTCTAGTTTTTCATTTTCTTTATTAAGATAAGTAAATCTTGATTCTAATTGTGAAATTATATCATGCCTTGTAGAGACAACTATTTCTTGTGCTTCAAACATAAATCCAATATACATACCGACTCCAAGTGCTATAAAAATTACTATAACTGTTATAGTAAAATACTTTATATTGAAAAACAATTTATCACCCCTTTTAAAAATTTAAAAACAATCTTATTTTCATTTGCAATAATAATAAAAGTTCTTTTATAGGATTTGACATTAAGCTTAAAATTATTACTGGAATTAAAGGAGCTATTGTTAATCCTAAAAGATATCTAGCTTTAATTTTATTACTATAAAGTTTATTTACACCCTTAGCATCTATTAATTTAGAACCAATTTTTAATCTTACAAGAAAAGTACTTGACATACCTTTTCTACCTTTTTCAAGAAATTCAATCATATTATTATGACTACCAACTGCTACTATTAAATCAGCCTCGTTACAATATGCTAATAATAAAGCAATATCTTCGCTGGTTCCTTTAGATGGAAAAATCAAAGGATTAAGACCTAACTTTAATAATCTATCTAAACCAGGTGCCTTGCCATCAGGATATGCATGAACAATTAATTCTTTTGTTATCTTTAAACATCTATCTGAAACACTATCCATATCACCTATTACAATATCTGGTTTCAAACCACAATCTAATAAAGCATCTCCTCCACCATCTACTCCTATTAATACTGGCTTTTCTTCTTTTATATAATGTTTTATGGCTTTAAGGTCTTTTTTATAGTCTTTACCTCTAATAACTACTACAACTGGTTTATTATTAATTTTAGTCTTTATATTTGGTGCTTTTATTTCTCCTAATATTAGATTCTTTTCTGTTTTTGCATAGTTTAAAGTATTCTCTATAAACTTATCTAGTTCATTTTCTATATTTTTATATCCTTTATCTAATAAATTATAAATAATATCTTCATTTAATAAATTACAAAGAAAAACTTTTCTTTTATTAACATGAATTTTACCATCTTTTATTTCAATGTAATCCTTATCATTAATAAAAGCAAAGAAATTCTTATTATTTACTTCATAAATAGGAATATTGTTTTTCATTAAAACATAGGGTCCTTGGTTAGGATACTTCCCACTTACTGTTTCCTTTACATTAATAACACCTTTAACTTTTGCTTCTACTAAAGATATAGCTGCAACTTCGTCTAAATCTTTATGAGAAATTAAGGCAATATCTCCTGGATTTAATTTTTTAACTAATTTTTTTGTCACCTTATCTTTTTTTATTTTTCCTTTAATAGTTAACATACTTTACCTCCAAAAATTATCTATAGTTATTATTAGTAACTTATAGCAAATAATACTTATTTTTAAAAATTTTAATTATCATTTATGATAAGATTTATTATGATATAATATAAGATAGTATCTTGTTCGTTTTTGTAAAAATTAAGAGAATCTTTACTATTGCCTTGGAAATCAGTATTTCAAAACGATTGAAGATATCATTATTTATTAAGCTTTATAATAATAAAACAAAAATAAACCCTTTATATATGTAGTTGGTTTTACATATAAAGGGTTTATTTCAGTAACTAATATATTAAAAATCGAGTAGGAGGTAGATAATTATTTTATCTACCGACCTCTCACACCACCATACGTACCGTTCGGTATACGGCGGTTCATTAAGACAATCTAAATTTTTCATACTGTGAAGATAAACTTATAAAAC
>VEND01000123.1 GCA_009711765.1 Bacillota bacterium
TGTATTATTTATTGGTGACTCTACCATTAATCTTAGGGGGGAGAACTTAAAAATCCTGCTAAATCTTTAAATTTCAATGATTTAGCACTGGAAATATATCAAATAAGTTAATTTTTTTGACGGAACAGAACATAAGTTAGGAGGATATAATATGAAAAAAAATATCGTTAGTATTTTATCACCATTAATAATTATTATATTAGGATTTTTAACAGCAAAAGTATTTAGTACATTTATGTATGAATGGACGTTTTTACCAGTATCATTAATATATTGGGCTGCATTGTTATTTTTTACTAAACGTAAAAATATAAATATAAAAGATATGTTTAATAAACCAAGGGAAAGTAAAAATTTATTAATAGTATTATTGATTTTCTCTTTAATACCTTTTTTAAATTTTATTTTAAATATAGGACTATTAAATAATCTCTTTATTATTATAATTTGGTTACTGTTTTCTATATTAAATCCATTATTTGAAGAAGTTTATTGGAGGGGTGTATTACTTAATACTTTGCCATTTAGAAAAAAATGGATAGCTATATTTTATAGTACTTTATTATTCGTTTTAAGCCATAAATTAATATGGGGAGTATTTTCCATTGGATACAATAGTTTATTAGTTACTTTGATGTTTATAATTATGGGTATAGTTTGGTCAATTATATATCTTAAAACAAAGAGTTTATGGTATTGTTATATATCCCATGTTTTAATAGATTTATTCAGTTTATCTGTATTTATGTTATTAAATCTTTACATACCATTAGTTTAAGTTAGAGAAAGAGAATATATTTTAGAGGAGGTATTATATTGAAAACTATTAAAACAGATAGATTATTATTAAGACCATTAAAGATTGAGGATATAGACTCTGTAATGAACTTTTGGGGAAATGAAGAAGTAATGAAATATTGTGGTGGTCCAGGAACTAAAGAAAGGGAATTAAAGGCTTTAAAGTATTATATAAACTTACAGAATAAAAAGGGGTATTCACCATTTGCATTAATATTAAAAGAAAATATGGATATTATAGGAGCTTGTGGTTTTAATCCAACAAAAAAAGAGGATGAAATTGAACTAATATATCATTTAAATAAAAATTATTGGAAAAAGGGCTATGCCTTTGAAGCTGCTAGTACATGTATCAATTATGCCCGTAAAAACTTAAAAATTAAAAGGATTTTAACCTCTGTAGATATGAGAAATATTGCTTCAAGAAAAATATTAGAAAAATTAGGGTTTAAATTTAAAGAGAGTAAATTCAAAGAAGTAACAAAACAAAAAGAATACCATTTTGAATTGATTATATAATTTGATTTATTAAATTAATTTAAAGAATTTTTATAACAAATTTTTCTATTTATTCTAAACTTTAATGTTATAATATTATAAGATAATAAATTAACAGAAAATTTAAAAATATTCTAATAATTAAAAGCAATAGTTTATGGAGGTTTTTATGATTTATTTTGAATCAAAACGTTTGATTTTCCGTGACTGGAAACATAGAGATTTAGAAAGGTTTAGAAATATGAATAAGGATATTAAAGTAATGGAGTATTTTCCTAGTATTCTTACTAAAGAGGAAACAGATAATTTTTTAAAAAAAATCAAAAAAGAATTTAATGAATTAGGTTATGGACTCTATGCAGTTGAA
The DNA here is from genome assembly GCA_009711765.1 of Bacillota bacterium. Taxonomy (GTDB): domain Bacteria; phylum Bacillota; class Clostridia; order Tissierellales; family MES13; genus MES13. Next base: position 1,664 of record VEND01000123.1, read on the forward strand.
TTGAAGCATAATAAAGAATTTATAGGTTACATTGGATTTCATAACGCAAACTTTGATGCTAACTTTACTCCTTGTATTGAAATAGGTTGGCGTTTAAAATACGAAGCTTGGGGAAATGGATATGCAACTGAAGGAGCAAAAGCTTGTCTAGATTATGGATTTAATAAATTAAAATTTGATAAGATATTTAGTTTTACAGCTAAAATTAATATTAGATCTGAAAGTGTGATGAAAAAAATTGGTATGAAAAAAATAGGTGAATTTGACCATCCGAATCTAGATAAACATAGTCCATTATCTAAACATGTACTCTATTTTATAGACTAATATTTTAATTTTAAAGAAAGGGGCTTTAAGCTTTATGATTTATTTTAAAGATGAGGAGATAAAAATAAGGGATGTATCTAGTGATGATATTAATTATTTGTTTATGTGGAATATAGATAAAGAATTAAATAAATATGACCCAAAACCAATACCTAAGAGTACCCAAGAATTATTAAAAGAATGTAAAGCCTTTTGTAAGAAATTTGAAACTGAAATCATCAATCAGGATTTAAAAAAAAGAAAATATAAATATTTTATAATAACTAATCAAAGTAATTATCCTATTGGCTTTGTAAATTTATTTAGCATTGATAAGGTAAAGAGACAGGGGGAAATGGGCGTAATAATTGGAGATAAGAGATATTTTAAAAAGGGTATAGCTTATAAGTCTATAAAGAATGTTATTGAGTACATATTTAATAATACAGATATTATGAAGGTTTATATAGAAACTAGTGAGTTTAATATACCAGCACTTAAATTATTTGAAAAATTAGATTTTAAAAGGGTAGATGAATATTTAGAAGATGATAATTTTAAGTTTATAGTTATGGAAAAATTAAAGATTTAAGTTCTATATTTTAAAGGGGGTAATTTATGTTAGAAAGGGAAACTGAAAGGCTTATAGTTCGTAAATTCACAAAAGATGATTGGAAAGATTTATACGATTATTTATCAATTCCAGAAGTTGTAAAATATGAACCCTATGATGTATTTACTAAAAACGATTGTATAGAAGAAGCTAAATCTAGAGCTTATGAACAAAGAGATATGTTTTGGGCAGTATGTTTTAAAAAAAGCAGAAAAATGATTGGACATGTTTATTTTGCCCAATTAGAGCCAGATGAATTAAAAACTTGGACAATTGGATATGTATTTAATCCTAAGTACTATGGTAATGGATATGCAACTGAAGCTTGTAAATCTATATTACAATATGGATTTAAAGTAAAAAATGCCCATAGAATTGTTGCTGGTGTTTGTGCTGAAAATAAGCCATCATGGAAACTTCTTGAACGTTTATCAATGAGAAAAGAAGCACATTTTATTAAAAATATTTTCTTTGAGAAAACATCAGAGGGAAAACCTATATGGAATGATGCTTATAGATATGCTATGCTTTCAACTGAATATGATGGCTAAATATAAAAGGAGGATTTATGTCTGAAAATAAAGAATTTAAAGAATTTCCACGTTCTAAAAAGTATGATTTTAAGTGGATGTGTAAAAATGAAATGGGGCCTAATTCCATATGGTTAACAGAATTTCTTACAAAAGAAATGGATTTAAAACCAGGTATGAAAGTGCTAGATATTGGTTGTGGCATGGCTATGAGTTCAATTTTTCTTGCAAAAGAGTTTGGAGTAGAGGTATGGGCCACTGATTTGTGGATTAGTGCTACCGATAATTTAAAACGTATTAAAAAAGAAGGTTTAGAAGATCAAATTTATCCTATTTATGCTGATGTACATTCACTTCCTTTTCCATATGATTTTTTTGATGCTATAGTGAGTATTGATTCATACCACTATTTTGGTACAGATGAAATTTTCTTTTTAGAGTTTTCTAAATATTTAAAATCTAATGGACAAATAGGAATAGTAGTGCCTGGATTATTAAATGAATTTGATAATGTACCTAATGAATTAAGAGATGTATGGGATAATGAATTTTATACTTTTCATTCTATAGACTGGTGGAGAAAACACTTAGAAAAGACTGGGTTAGTTAAGATAGAAAAAGCAGATACATTACCAAATAGTTGGGATATTTGGATGAAGTGGGAAAAGATTTTGAAGGAATCAGGATTATGTAAACGTAACGGTGATACTGAGTTATTACTTGCTGATAATGGAAAGTATCTAACTTTTCCAAGATTAATTGCTCGTAAAAAAGTTTAGTAATAGTTTAAATATGAAAAGTGGGGTTACTTATAATGAAAAATAATACTATAGAAACAGAAAATTTAATTTTACGTCCTTTTAATATGGAAGATGTATCAGATGTATTCATATTAAGCCAAGAAGAAAGTATACATAAGTGGATACCTGATCAAGTTTATAAAGACAAACACGAGACAAAGGAAGTATTAAACTTTTTATTAGCACAATATAAAGAGATACCTACACCTAATGAGAGTCCATATGTTATAGGAATTGTCTTAAAAGAAACAAAAGAACTTATAGGACATATAGGTTTAAGTCCAATAGAAGAAGATGTAGAAATTGGTTATGCTATTGGTGAAAATTCTCAAGGGAATGGCTATGCCACAGAAGCTATTAAATCTATAACAAGTTGGGCATTTAAAAATCTTAGAGTATCAAAAATATTAGGAATTGTGGATAGTAATAATAAAGCATCCTGGAAAGCTTTAGAAAAATCAGATTTTGATTTTGTAGATGAAAGCAAAAGAGAAGCATTCGGTAGGGATACTTTATGTCGGGTATATCAAAAATTAAAATAATATTAGGAAATAAAAGGGGATTAAATTATGAAATTACCGTTTATTAAAGGGGAAATTTTTCTTACACAGGAAAGATTAGATTTTATAAAAAATACTAGAGGAGGAAGTTCTGGTGTATTTGCAGGAGGATTTTTTTGGATTTTAGCAGTAATTGTTTCTTTAGTGACTTCAAAGGAAATTGCTTCTATTTATTATATATTTGGAGGTATCTTTATAATTCCAATAGTAGGTAGTATAATATCAAAAATATCCGGTGCTAAAATTGAGAAGAGCTCATATAATTTTTTGGTAATAATTACAAATATGCTTTTCGCATTTTTATATCCATTAATTGTAATAATTCGATCTTATAATTTAGATTATATTCCTTCTACTATAGCTTTAATTAATGCAGCGCATTTATTAATATTTGTTTGGATACATTATGAACTTTTACATCTTATATTAGCACTTTTAGGATTTATTATTAGTTCTATATTTATTTTTATATTTCCTGAAGTAGCATATATCGGTGTGGGAGGGGTAAGTGCACTAGTTAATTTAATATTTGGGTATTTAGTATATAAATCTACAGATGAACCTTTATCAGATTATAATTACAAAGTAATTGATAAATAGTTTTATGTTTATAAAGGAAAGGGGGGGATTTATTTTAAATAAATTAAAGTTTATATTACTTATATTTCTTGTGGTTTTAGCGTTAATCATAATACTTTTGACCATTAAATTTTATAAAGATAAGGAAATTGTAAAAAAACAAATGAAACAAATTAATATAAGTGAATTTCAAAACGTAGATAGTATTAAAAATTTAAGTATATTGCCTATAGTTGAGTATGATACAAAGAATAGTGATTTACTAGCTGAAGCAGGGGTTTCGTATTTAATTAGAGCTGATAATAGAACTATTTTATTTGATGTAGGTTTTAATAAAAATAATGAACACCCTTCTTTATTATTAAAAAATATGAAGAATTTAAATATTAATATTAACGAAATAGATGATATTTTTATTTCACACAATCACCCTGATCATACTGGAGGACATGGATTAGATGGAACGTTTTCTTTATCTAAAGAAAACGTTAAATTAGAAAATGTTATAGCTTATACACCTGAAAAAATGGAATATAATAATACTAAAGTAAAGGTAGTAAATAAACCAAAAAGATTATCTAAAGGTATATATAGTACAGGAACTATAAGTAGAGCTATATGGCTTATGGGTATTACTAAAGAACAAACATTAGCTATTAATTTAGAAAATAAGGGTATTGTTTTAATAATTGGTTGTGGTCATCCTTCTATTAAAAGTATTATAAAAAGAGCAGAAGACTTATTTGATGAACCTATTTATGGAGTAATAGGAGGTTTACATTATCCTATATCTAATAAATTTAGTTATAAGTCAATAGTTCAAAATATAGTTGCTCCTAAACTTCCTTGGAAGGGATATAAAAAATCAGAAGTTTATAATTCAATTGATTTATTAATAAAAAAAGATGTAAAGGTAGTTGGAATATCGCCCCATGATAGTTCTAAATGGACTATTAATCAATTTAAAGATAGGTTTAAAAGTAGTTATAAAAATATAGTTGTTGGTAAGAAAATTGATTTTTAAATATAAATAATTACCTATTAAGAATTTTTATTAAAAGGGAAGTACTAAGAATAAGTTTGTATTAATTTTAAGAAAACTTATTATAATATAGAATATTTTAGAAATAAAGGATGAATATAGATGAAAGTAAAGAATAATAAAAAAGATTATCACAATGATTTAGAGGAAATTAAAATTTTAATAGTGGATGATGATCCTGAAATTACAGATCTTTTAGTTAGATATCTAGAAGTTGAAGGATACTTAGTAGATAAAGCTTATAATGGTAGTGATGCGTTAGAACTATTCAAGAAAAATATCTATGATATGGTAATTACTGATATTATGATGCCAGGATTAGATGGTTTAGATTTATTAAAAAAAATAAGAGAACTTCATAACCCAATAATAATACTTTTAACTGCAAAGGATAAAGAAATTGACAGGGTTATCGGATTAAAATCCGGTGCAGATGATTATGTTGTTAAGCCTTTTTATATGAATGAATTAGTTGCAAGGATAGAATCCCATTTAAGAAGATATAATTTAGACAAAGAAAGAATAGAAAAAATGGTTTTTAATAATTTAATTATAGATACAACAAAGGCTATAGTAAAAAAAGAGGGAAAAGAACTTAAACTTAGAGCAAAAGAATATGAGTTATTAGTGTTTTTATCGAAAAATGAATCCCAGGTATTTAGCAAAGGACAAATATTTAAAAGTGTTTGGAAGGATGAATACTATGAAGATGATAACACTGTTATGGTACATATAAGAAGACTTAGAAGTAAGATTGAAGAGGATCCTTCTAATCCTAAAATTATAAAGACTGTATGGGGATTAGGCTATAAGTTTGTTGGTAATTATAAATAAGAAAAATTACATTAGAAAGGATAAGTTATATGAATTTAAACGTTTTATTATTTATTTTATTAATAATTACGATTTTTTATATAATTCATTTAAGATATAATTACAGTAAAAATGAAGAAAAAAGAGAGATAATAATTAGAAGGTTTTTAGATGGTAATTTAAATTCTAGATTATTATCTAATGATAAATCAAATTATTCTAATGTAAATTTTCTTATTAATGATTTAATTGAAAATTATCAATCACATATTATAAAAATGGAAAACAATGAAAAAAGAAGAAAAGAGCTTCTTTCTAATATTTCACATGATATAAGAACCCCTTTAACTTCAATAATTGGTTATCTTGATGCGATAGAAAGTTCTATAGCTAAAACAAATGAGGAAAAGAAAAAATATCTAGAGATTGCAAATAATAGATCAAGGCAATTAAAAGTTACTTTAGATGATATTTTTGAACTTGCAAAGGCAAATTCAAATGAAATAGTTCTAAATAAGAGAATATTAAACATAAATTCCATTCTTACCGATACTTTAATTGAATTTATCCCAATTTTAGAAGAGGAAAATATAAAACTAATAAATAATATTATTAATGAAGATGTTTATATTTACGCAGATGAGTATTCAATTAAAAGGGTCATTAGAAATTTAATTAATAATGCAATATCCCATGGAAAAGATGGAGGTATTATTGGGGTTGATAGTAAAATATTGAAAAAGGGATATTATATTAATATATGGGATAAGGGAGTAGGTATTAAAGATGATATAGAGAAGATTTTTTTAAGATTACATAAAAGGAATTTAACTAATGGTAAAAACAGTGGTCTAGGTCTTGCTATAGCTAAAGCCCTTGTTGAAAAAAATGATGGATCAATTTCAGTAGAAAGTGTACCTTATGAAAAGACTAGTTTTATAGTTAGTTTCCCTGTGATAAAAAAATAGAGAAACTTACATGCTAAATTTTATAAAATTTTGATTTAAGAAAAATTTAAAATTTAGTTAAATGGCATGTAAGATTATCTAAATATAATATAGTTAGTAAGATATTCGCACTGAATTATTTAAGGTGCGAATCTTTTAATTATTAAAGATGATTTTAAGGGGGAATTATGTGACTTTATTTCAAGGAATTTTCATGGGTATAATACAAGGATTAACAGAGTTTTTACCTGTTAGTAGTTCAGGTCATTTAGCAATATCAAGATATATATTCGGTCTACATTTTGATAACATATTATTTGAAGTTTTACTCCATATTGGTACACTTATTGCGATAATTGCAATATTTTATAAAGATGTTTTTAGTATGGTTTTAAACGGGATAAAATTAATTAAAAACTTACTTTTTTATTTGTATACTAAACTTATTATTAATTTTCTTCTAAATAAAAAAGAAGAGTTACCTAAGATAATTGTTACTAATGAAGAAAGGTTTGTAATGTTAATTATTATAGGAAGTATACCTACAGCAATTATTGGTCTTTTGTTAGAGAAAATAATTATAGTATCATTTGATATGATATTAGTTCCAGGTATTTGTTTAATGATAACAGGTGGATTATTATCATATACAAGGAAAATTAAATTTGGCTTTAAAAAAGAGAAAGATATATCTTATTTTGATGCTATTACTATAGGTGTTTTTCAAGGATTAGCCGCTTTACCAGGAATATCACGTTCTGGTAGTACTATAGTTGCAGGTTTAATAAAAGGATTAGATAGAGAATTAGCTGTGAAGTTTTCGTTTCTAATGTCTTTACCGGCAGTATTTGGAGCTATGTTATTACAATTTAAGGATATTTCAGTAAATTCTATTTCTGGTATTATAACACTACCTCATATAATTGGTACTGTTATTTCAGCAATAGTGGGATATATATGTATTAAATTTTTATTAAAGCTAATAAGAAGAAACAAATTATATTACTTTGGGTACTATTGTTTAATATTAGGTACAATAGTAATTATTACATACTTTATTAACATATAAAATACAGGTTTTACTCAAAATATTGGAGGTGCATTTATGGATATAATTTCAACTAATGGCTTGACAAAAAAATATAAAAATCAGGTTGTTGTAGATAATCTAAATCTTACTGTTAAAAAGGGTGAAATATATGGTTTTCTTGGTAATAATGGAGCAGGGAAAACAACAACAATGAAAATGCTTTTAGGGCTAACTAAACCCACGTCAGGTAGTATTAATTTATTTGGAGAAGAAATAAAAAGAAAAAATAAACTACTTAAAAGAATAGGCTCATTAATAGAATATCCAGGTTTTTATGGAAATCTTACAGCATATGAAAATCTTAAAATATTTACTGACTTATACGGTGTTTCAAAGCCTAAAAAGATAGATGAACTTTTAGAAATTGGAGGACTTTCTCAATATAGAAATAAGTTAGTTAGAAAATTTTCTATGGGAATGAAACAACGTCTAGGTATTATAAGGACACTTATTAATGATCCAGAACTTTTAATACTTGATGAGCCAATTAATGGTCTAGATCCCAATGGAATTAAAGAAATAAGAGAATTTTTAGTATCCCTATCTACTGAAAAAAAATTAACTATCATGATTTCTAGTCATATACTTTCAGAAATAGAACAAATGGCAGATAAAATAGGCATTCTACATAAGGGAGCACTTTGTGATGAGATTAATGTTAAAGAGTTTAAGAATAATGTAAATAAGTTTATTGAAATTAAAGTTAATAATGTTTTTGAAGCAGTAAGGATATTAGAAGAAAAGCTAAATATTTATTCCTATGAAGTCAGAAAGGATGAAATAATTATATTTGAAAGAATTAATGATTCTCATATAATAAATAAAACTTTGATTGAAAAAGGATTAAAGGTTACAAAATTATATGTAAATACGTTGTGCTTAGAATCGTATTTTACAGATATTACAAAGGGGAGGGTTTGTTAATGATAGTTTTAATAAAAACAGAATTATTGAAATTGAAACGCTCCTATATGTTTTTAATGTGTATAATAGGCTCAATTTGTGCACCATTTCTAAATTGGTTTGTGTTTATAAATAATGAAAATAGTGAAGGAATAAAAACTCAATTTTTAGATTATATGATACAAACTAATTTATTTATTTCTATGATTATTGGAATTCTTCTATATGGATTATTTACAACATATATATTTGAAAGAGAATTTACAGATAACATGTATAAGCATTTATTTACAGTCCCTATTAGTAAGAGCAATTTATTAATAAGTAAAATAGTTGTAATAATGATTGCTTTATTAATTTTAACTATAACATCCTATTGTTTTGGGATTATATTTAGTTTGCTAGGTGGTTTTTTAAATATAAATATGGTAAATATAATGAATAGTTTAATTTTTTATCTAAAATCTTATTTAATTTTTATACCATTAATGATACCAATTATATTAGTTACTCTTATTTTTAGAGGATTTGTTGCACCTATTGCATTTAGTATAATTGTTGAAATAATTCTTTTTATAGTATGTCAGTCAAAATATATTGCCCTTTATCCCTATTCAGCTCCTATTTTATTAGGTACTAACATAGAAAAGGATTTTAATATTTTGATGATAGGAAATAGTAGTTACAATATGATTTCTGCTGTAGTTATAGGTATATTATCCTTTATAGCTTGCTTGATATATCTTAATAAAAAAGAAATAGTATAAAAAATGATACCCTAAAGAATTTAGTTATATAACTACATTGAAAAAAATACCAAAAATGGTATAATAAGATTGTAAATAAGTTTAAAAGGGGTATAAAATGAAAAATAAAATTGTTATTTTAGTAATCATATCATTATTTATATTAGGTGCATGTGAAAATACAAAAGAGTTTAATGAAACAAATAGAAATTATAAAGAAGATATATTAGCTGAGTGGAAAATAATAGATATTGACTTTGATAAGAGTAAAAATGATAAAAAAAATGTAGATACTAATTTAAATAAAAAAGATTATTTAAATAGAAAAATAATCTTTACAAATGCAAATACTGAGTTATGGAGTGAGAAAGATCCTGAATTGATAATGCTTTATAGTTCACTTATTCCTTATAAGTGTAAATGGATAGATGAAGATACCTTAGCTTATAATGCAACAACCGATTATGACCCATCAAAAGTAGTTGAAATTAAATATGATGTAAGTATTAAAAAAGATATTTTAACTTTAAAGGATAATTATTTAAATACTACAATAGTTCTTAAAAAAATAGGTGAAGGAATACAAAGTAAAGATATAAAAACTACGGGTAATATAAAGAAAGACATTAAAGGAGAATGGATAATAATAAATAAAGAAAAACATGATTACTTACTTATAAATATAGATGAAAAACACAAGGATTGGCTTGAAAATATGGAACTTGGAAGCTATATGGGTAGTTTAGATAAGTTGTTTTCTTTATATAATCAGGTTGAATTTTCAAATGATGGTTTTAAATTTACTAACTTTTATAAGTATAAATATAAAGATGAAACTTTAAATAAAGAGAATATTAATACTGAATGGATAGATGATGATAAAATATATTTAAATTTTAAAGACATATTTCTAAAAACAGAATTTAATGTGTCTTTAAAGGGAAATGTTTTAATTTTAGATAATGGTTATGGTTTTATTATAAAATTACTTAAAATAATATAATATATTTTTAAAAAAAGCTTTAATAAATGAGATAAAACTATTTTATTAAAGCTTTTTTATTTTTATCAAGAAAAAACAAATATATCTAAAAACTAGTTAATAGAATATAATAAGCGTCTAATTTTAATATAATAGAAAGGAGCTTTTTATATTGAAAGGAACGAAAAATGTATTAAATGATATTAGAAAGAATAAGGATCAAGATAAATTAGTTTCAAGTTTTAATATGATGGCTAAAAAAAACATAAGAAAAACTAAAAAAATTATAAATGATGAAAGATTAGAATTTACTACTTTATATACAATAAAAAAAGAATTAGAGAGATTTAAATTAAACAAAGATTTAAACCCTCGTAACAAAATTGCTTTACAGTTAATTAATGAAATCAAAGATAAAAAAACTAATATAGTGACTGAATGTGATTCCATAGAACATATTCAGAGGGTTCAATCTACTCTTAAATGGATTTTAAATACTGGTTTAGATGGTGATGGTTTAGAAAATGAGTATGATGAAATATTAGATCTATCATATATATTACTTATAAAGGTATATAATGATATAACCTATTCACCAAAAATTGTAGATGTGATTTTTAAAAGATATAAAAGAGGTTTTTATATTTATGATTTAGTTTGGGCTTTATATGAATCCTGTGATATAGATAGTTTATTTTTGATAGCTAAGTATCTTCTTTCTGAAAACCAAAAAGAATTTAAGTTAGCATGTAGGCTTTTAAACTTTATACCAGCAGTTGAAAAAATAAATAATAAAAATAAAAGAGATTATTATCCCCATGTAATAAAATGGATTAAAAGAAATAGCCCTTATTTGTATTATACAGGGGAGAGTTTTCAACAAACTAGTAGACCTAAAGTTTATGCTATTAGTATGGAAGCTAAGTATTTAAATAAAGAAGTTTCAAAAAAAACTGGAGAAATATTACACAAGTTAAATAAAAGAGAAACTAGACTTTTAAATGAATTTAAAAAATTAAGTGGTTACAATAAAGAAATTTTATCAAACTACTCTTCAACATTATATACAAATAATTTATATCAGTGGAATAATTTTATTAGTTATCCTCTCATAGAACAAATAGAATATGTTAAAAAGAGATTAGGAGGGATATTATGATTATAATATCAGGAAAAATAGTTCCTCCTAATTTGATTAATGGATTATATCCTTCTAATAGTATTAAAGGAGAAATGGTTAATAAATTATCTTCAAGTGAAGAAAAGTATTATTATGATTCAATAGAGCAATTGAAATTTGAAATGGATTTAAGGAAGAATATTATAAATGCATCAATAGATCTATATAAAAGCAAAGTAACATTTAGAACCTTTAGAAAATCTAAATGTAATACTGATTATTGGAAACGTACTGAAGAGGGAGGTTTTATATTAAAAGAAGGTATTAGACCTGCAAGAGGAATTAAAGATATCTTTATAAATGGTAGAGAATATGGGACAGAATGTGCCACAGCTATAATCATTGTATATTATAAAGCTATCTTAGATATTTTTAGAGAAGAACTATTTAATGAAGTATTTACTAGAATTCATTTAATGAATTGGAGTTATTTAGATAGAAATTTAGGTATTACATATTATAGAGACGTAAAAGATTATCTACCAGGGGATTGTAGATACTTTAAAAATCCTGATGTTAGTCCAAAAACACCTGAGTGGCAGGGTGAAAATGCAATAGATTTAAGCAGTGGTAGATACTATGGACATGGCATTGGTATAAAGAGTGCAGAAGATATTATTAAAACATTAAATAGATATAGAAGAAAAGATTCTGATACTTCAGCTTATTTATTAAATTCAGTAACTAATCTAAGTTATAAGAATCTATCTAATATATATTTAAGATTCGTATCTAACTTTCAGATTAGTAAAAGACTTATTTAATATTTATAAGCACTTAAATGTTGACATAATAACATATGGATGATAGCATTAAAAGTTAGAAACATAAAGAGAGGAGTTTTCATTATTTACAAGGAACATCATTTATTAAGATTTACTATTGTAATTGTTGTAGCAATGACATGTTATTTAATTACTAGTATTTCTTAAAAGCGAGCAAATTATATTTAAAGAATCTTTATATATAGATTAATATTATTAAAAGAAAAAAAGAATATATAATGATTACAAAAGCCCCTATAAAAAGGGGCTTATTTTATTGTTTAAGAAAGTATAAAATTTTTTGATATAATAGAGTAGGTGAAAGTCAGATGATGTCTATACCACAGAATTTATGCAAACTATTTACAGTAAAAATATGGTTGCGCTTAAGGAGGTAA
>VEND01000014.1 GCA_009711765.1 Bacillota bacterium
TGTATTATTTATTGGTGACTCTACCATTAATCTTAGGGGGGAGAACTTAAAAATCCTGCTAAATCTTTAAATTTCAATGATTTAGCACTGGAAATATATCAAATAAGTTAATTTTTTTGACGGAACACTAATGACACCAGGAGGATGTACAAATGAATAGTAAAATTAAAACATAAAAAATCCTTAAAATGCACGGTTTTAAGGATTTTTTATTAGTATATTATATTAAATTACTTAATCCAATAATAAACAATTCCCTCTTTATCAACTGCATAAATAAATCCTTTTCTCTCTCCTAAAATTAAGTCTCCATTTTTTATAGATTCTTTTATTTTACTTTCATTCCACCACTTTGCTTTAACTTGTTCTTTTTTTAATAGTTTTTCCCTATCTGTTTTTTCTAGTGATATAATAAATTTTTTAATATCTTCTTTAGGTAAATAAAATTTACCATTTCCATTATTACTATCTAAATCATGTACCTCATATATTTTTTCAGCAGCTTTTGGTAAATCCTCAGGAATCCATCCCTTTTCTATTGTTGTTAAAGCTTCTTCATAAGTACTAAATTTTGAACCTTTTATATCATTAAATACTGTTGTTGATATTACATATATACCTATTACTAGAATTAATATTATTACTATTAACTTTTTCATAACTCACCTCTAACTTATATATTTTTTTAGTATTCTAAAATATTATTAATATTATTTGAAATTATATCCCCTTTATCTTTTGTGATGTAATTAGCTGTTATTAAAGCATCTATTACTTCTTGAATTCTAGCCTTTGTTTTTTCATTTTCTCCAGATATCTTATAAGTACTAGGTGCTTGGGGCAAACCTGCAATAATTATGGACTGTTCCATTGTTAAATCCTTTGGTTCAACATCAAAATAATTATTAGAAGCTTCCTTAATCCCATAATTTCCATTTCCAAAATAGATAATATTAACATACAATTCTAATATCTCTTTTTTACTTAGTTTATTCTCTAATTTTAATGCTACAATAGCCTCAGCAACCTTTCTTGTATACTTTTTTTCAAAACTAAAAAACATATTTTTAGAAAGTTGTTGTGTTATTGTACTTCCTCCTGAAACTGTTCCATCACTTATTACATTAGTCATAAGGGCTCTCCCAACTGAAATAAAATCTATCCCTGCATGTTTATAAAAACGATGATCTTCTATAGCTACTATTGCATCTAAAAAATCCTTTGGTATATTTTCGATAGAAACAAAATTTTCATTTGCTTTTATTTCAGTTATTTTTTCAGCTATATTAGTCTTTTCTGTAGCACTTTTGTATAAATCATATCCTAAATAACAAGTACTTCCTAAATAAATACTGCTGACTATTAAAAAAAATATAATAAAAAACTTTAACCACTTTTTATTACCTTTCATAAAGTTCTCCTCCACTTAAAGATTTTAAATATTAATTACAAATTTATTATATATCTTTTTAAATTATTTAGCCATCGATTAAACTTACATTAAACTAACTTTTTTGTAAGAAACATTCTATTTAGCTTAAAATTTCTTTTACCTAATACTATTTCCTCGGAAATTGTCGTATAAAACAAACTATTAAATATAAAACAAGCACTAGAAATATCAATTTTATTTCTAGTGCTTGTTTATTTTACATTCATATTCGTTTATATTTAAAATAATAGTCTCTATCAGTACCTTCCTGAATATTCAATAACAAAACCAATAAGACCACCTAATATTACTATCATAAGTATCACTATCATAAATACTCTTTCGTATTCATCTTGTCTAAGATTAATTAAAAGAGCCCTTACACAAAGAAAGTAAATACTTCCTACAATAACAATAAAAAAACTTAAGACTCCAAAATTATCTATATACCATTGTATGAATTTAAATAAGTTTTCAAGTTTTGGTGATAAAGATTCTAATCCAAACACATATTTTCTCTCCTAATACTATGACTTTAGAAATTTAAGCTATACTTTTTTCTTTTACTTTAACTAATATATCAGCTATTATAAAACCTAAGATAGCTGGTAATAACCAAGCAAATCCATAACTTGAAAGTGGTAAGGATTTTATAAATTCACCTGCAAATGAAGTATCAACACCAACAGATGACATCCCATCAATTAAACTCACACCTAATGTTCCAAGTACAGCTCCTAAATATACCTTTTTATTTTCTATTAAATTATCAAATACATTTATTATAACAAGAACTATTGCAACTGGATATATAACAGTTAATACCGGACCAGCAAAACGAACTATTTTTTCAACTCCTATATTAGATATTAAAGCACTTAAAAGAGTTGTTACTATCACTATAGATCTATAACTTAATTTGCCATCAGTTAATTTACTAAAATAATCACCCACAGTAGCTGTAAGACCAACTGATGTTGTAAGACATGCACAGTAAACACATATTCCTAATATCACTTTTCCTAAATTTCCTAATAAACTAGATGCTATAGTAACAATTAAAGAAGTCTTTTCTATATCTGTTGGTAAAACTGAGCTACTTGTTGCTCCAAGGTATAATAATCCACCATATACAATACATAGACCAAAAGCCGCTATAAGACCTGCTTTAGCAGTTATCTTAAACTGTTCTTTCTCTTTAGTATATCCCTTTTCTTTAATTGAATTAATTACTATTGAACCAAATACTATCGCTCCAAGTAAATCCATGGTTTGATACCCTTGGGTAAATCCTCCTGAAAAAGAACGAGTTACACCTGTATCTATAGGTATCCCCATTGGTGATAATATTCCTTTTAAAATAGTTACTGATAACATAACTAATAATATAGGTGTTAAAATCTTTCCTATCCTATCTACAATTCCTGTAGGTTTTATAACTAAAAATAAACTTATACTAAAAAATAAAACCGATCCTATTATAGGATTTATTCCAGGAAAATTTGGATTTAATCCCATTTCAAAAGCAGTAGCACCTGTTCTAGGTATTGCAACTAAAGGTCCTATTAATATTATGACTAACGAACCAAATATTTTACCAAATCTAGGTCCTACTTTTCCAACTAAACTATGTATACTACCTCCAGATATTGCCACAGCTAAAATCCCTAGTAAAGGCATTCCTATTCCAGTTAAGAAAAATCCTATCATAGAAGCTCCCCAACTATCACCTGCAGTAATACCTATAGATGGTGGAAATATTAAATTTCCTGCACCAAAAAACATTGCAAATAATGCAAAGCCAATAACTATAAAATCTTTATTACTCTCTTTTTCCATAGCCAACCCTCCTGATGTCTTTTTTATGAATGTCTATTTAACTAAAAAAAGTTTTTTATCAATAAAAATTTATTGATAAAAACTTTTTTAGTTCTACATAAATATAGCAGTATATCATATGAAAATTTATTCTATTTTCACGGTTTGAAGTATACCAACTTTATTTTAAATTGTCAAATTCTTTTTAATTATTAGCTTATTAAGTCTGATTCATTAATGTTAATGTCTTAGTATATCATTAGTGAATATGTCCCAAATTCATCAAAAATAATATATAATATATCTCATACATTATATATATGGGGTGATTATAATATGAAAGGTAAATTTAAATATGAAAGAAAATGAAAAATACTCAATAATCAAGATTTATACCGTAATAAATTTTCAGACGCTAACTTTACCCATTATACAGAACTATTAAATAAGCATGAAAACATAAAGGTTGAGAAAGTGTTGTTCGTTCTGTACTTATGAATGAATATATATTATCTCCTAAGGCTCAACGATCTACTAAGAAAAGAATAAAAAGAAGTTTCTTAAATAATAAAAAATATCCTTGAAATCGAAGATACCCATTCTAGAAGACAGGTGTGCTCACTTTGGTGAAATGATGAGGAGTTCTCTGTGACGTATCATATTTTATCCAGCCTCCAGTATCCCTGCTTTTAACATTCTAAATATTAGTCTGCGTAGGTTTATATCCTCTATTCGATGCTCTAAAAGTACAAGGGACGTTAATTAAGGATTTCTTGCAACATACGTTTATATTTTTCCATATCTAGAATTTATATTTCAATATATTTAAAAACATAAAAAATAAGAAGCATAGAAAATAAATATACTTCTTACTCTTAATTTTAAATTTAGTCCTCCTCTATTGCATTTTTTAATTTTTTCGCAAAATTAAAAACTTTTTCTTCAACCTTTCTATCATCTATGCCCTCTTCTATTTTTTTAATAATAGCACTTCCAACGATCAAACCGTCGGATAATCCCTTTAATTTTTTAATTGCATTTTCATCGGATATACCAAAGCCAATTGCTAAAGGAATGTCTGTGTATTTTTTTATCTTATCCATAAAGCTTGATATGTCTTCTTCAAATTGGTCCCTTACTCCAGTTACTCCCTTTGAAGAAATACAATAAACAAAGCCCTTTGCATTTTCTACTATCTCCTTTATTCTATTTTCAGATGTAGGTGCCACCAAGCTTATCAAATCTATAGGGTATTCATTCATCATTTCATTAAGTTCTTTTCTCTCCTCCAATGCTAAATCAGGAATAATCAATCCATCTATCCCAACTTCTTTACACCTATCTAAAAATTTCTTTATTCCATATACAAAAATAGCATTATAATAAACTAAAAATACAAGGGGAATATCTGTGTTTGCCCTTGTTTTAGAAACCATAGGAAAAATTTTATCAATATTTGTTCCTAATTCTAAAGCTCTCTGGGTTGACCTTTGAATAACAGGTCCATCTCCTATTGGGTCTGAATATGAAATTCCCAGTTCAACAATATCAGCCCCTGCCCTTTCAAGTTCTAAAACCAAATTAACCGTTGTATCTAAATCAGGATCCCCACTGGTTATATAAGGTATAAGTGCTTTTTTATTTTCCTTCTTTAATTTATTAAATTTTTCTGTTATTCTACTCTTCATCCATATCCCCTCCTATAATATTTGATACTGTATGAATATCCTTATCTCCTCTCCCTGATAAATTCAAAACAATAATATCATCCTTATTTGTACTTGGAGCAAACTTCATTAAGTATGCAATTGCATGGGAGCTTTCAAGGGCCGGAATAATTCCTTCTTCCTTCGTTAAAAGCTTAAACGCTTCAACTGCTTCATCATCATTTACTGCTTTATAATTTACCCTTCCTATACTGTGATAGTAGGCATGCTCAGGACCTATTCCTGGATAATCTAACCCGGCTGATATTGAGTGTACAGGAAATATTTGTCCAAACTCATCCTGAAGTAAATACGTCATCATCCCATGGATTACCCCCATTGATCCTTTGGTTATAGTAGCAGCGTGTTTATCTGTATCAACTCCAAGACCCCCGGCCTCTACACCATAAATTTTTACTTCTTTATGGTGAACAAAGGGATAAAATAATCCCATAGCATTACTTCCTCCACCTACACAGGCTATTAGATAATCAGGAAGTCTCCCTTCCCTTTTCATTATTTGTTCCTTCGTTTCGTCTCCAATAATCCTTTGAAAATCCCTTACCATAGTTGGATAAGGATGAGGCCCAACAACAGAGCCAATAACATAGAAAGTATCCTCTACACTCTTAACCCAATCCCTTATTGCTTCATTTGTGGCATCCTTTAACGTTTTTGTCCCTGAAGTTACTGAATTTACCTTTGCTCCTAATAATCTCATCTTAAATACATTTAATGATTGCCTTTTTATATCTTCCTCCCCCATATAAATTTCACATTCAAAATCAAACATTGCACAAATTGTTGCCGTTGCAACTCCATGCTGCCCGGCTCCTGTCTCTGCTATAATCCTTCTTTTCCCCATCCTTTTAGCCAATAGAACTTGTCCAATAACATTATTTATCTTATGGGCTCCTGTATGATTTAAATCCTCCCTTTTAAGATATATCTTTCCTCCACCTAATCTTTTAGTTAAATTTTCTGCATAATATAATGGTGTAGGTCTTCCTGAGTATTCCTTTACATAGTAGTTATATGATTTTAAAAAGTCTTCATCATTCCTAGCTTTTGTAAACTCCCTTTCTAATTCCATCAAAGGATTCATTAATGTCTCTGGTACAAATTGTCCACCGAATTTTCCAAATTTCCTTTTTATCATATTATCCCCTCACAATCTCAATAATTTTTTTCATTTTTTCAAAATCCTTTAATCCATCAACTTCAATTCCACTACTTACATCTATTACATTTGGTTTTACTTCTTCAATGGCTTTTTTTATATTTTCACAGGTTATTCCCCCTGCTAAAATAACTTCCCTATCATCATTAGTACCTGAAACGATATCCCAATTAAACCTCTTACCCGTACCTCCATAGCTATCCTTTACATAGGTATCTAATAAAAATCCATCAACCATATATCTATCCAATTTTTTTAAACTATTTTTATCCTTTATTCTAAATGCCTTCCAAACAGTTTGTTCAAAACCATCACAAAAGCCTGGCTCTTCATCTCCATGAAACTGAAGTATATCTAGTTTAGCAAACTTAGCTATTTCCTTTACTTCTTCAACTTTATGATTTAAAAACACTCCTATTTTCTTAATGCTTTCATCTAAATTAGCTATTAGTTTTCTAGCCTGGTATTTATCAATTTGTCTCTTGCTTTTTGCAAATACAAATCCAACATAATCTGGCTTTAACTTATTAACATATAAAATATCCTCTTTTCTTTTTAATCCACAAAATTTTATCTTAGTCAATTTAGCACCCCCTTAGCTTAATAAGCTTTTTCTCTATTGATGATGCCCTCATTAAGCTTTCTCCTATCAGTACACCGTCTACACCCAAGTCTTTAAGATACTTCATATCATCCATATAATTTATTCCACTTTCACTGACTACAACTTTTCTTTTAGGAATATATTTAATAAGCTTTTCAGTTGTTTTAAGATCTGTTTTAAATGTCTTTAAATTTCTATTATTAATACCAATTATGTCTGCCTGTGTACTTAATACCTTTTCTAATTCACATTCATCGTGAACTTCAACTAAGGAGTTAAGTCCTATTTCCTTAGCTACCTGTTGAAAAATTATTAATTCATCCTTTGTAAGAATTCCAGCTATTAATAAAATTGCATCTGCTCCTAATAATTTTGATTGATAAATCTGATAAACATCTATTATAAAATCCTTCCTTAATAATGGGGTGGATGTTTCCTTTCTTATCCCAGATAAATAATCCTTTTTTCCCTGAAAAAATTTATCCTCTGTAAGTACTGATATAGCCTCTACTTTATTTTTTTCATAGACCCTTGCTATTTCAAAGGGATTAAAATCCTCCCTTATAATACCCTTAGATGGTGATGCCTTTTTAACCTCAGCTATAATGCTTAAATCCTTTGATTTTTTTATTGCTTTCTTAAAGTCTCTTCCTTTATAAGTTTTATCTATTCTTTTAACCAACTCTCCAAGGGAAATATCTTTTTTATCCTTTTCCACAACCCTTCTTTTATAAGCTGTGATTTTATCTAAAATCATTTTTTATCCCCCTGACTTACTCTAATAAGTTCATTCATTTTTTTAAGTGCCAATCCCATATCAATAACTTCCTTTGCCTTTTCTAAACCCTCTTGAAAGGAATTTGCTTTTTTCCCTACATATATGGCTGCTGCAGCATTAAGTAAAACTATATTTCTCCTTGCACCCCTCTCACCCTTTAAAATATTTAATGCTATTTCTTTATTATCATTTGGTGTTCCACCAATGATTTCTTTATGTTTAACTAAAGGTATATGGTATTTCCTAGGATCGATATAGTAAGTATTAATTTTTCCATTTTTCAATTCACTTACCTTTGTCTTTGTTGTAATGGTTATCTCATCTAAACCATCTAAGCCATGTACAACCATAGCCCTTTCAACACCTAGCTCTTTTAAAACTTCTGCTAAAACATCTGTTAATGACTCATCGAATACTCCAAGAACCTGACCCTTAACCATAGCTGGATTTGTCAAAGGACCCAATATATTAAAAATTGTTCTTATCCCTAATTCTTTTCTTGGTCCTATTGCATGCTTCATAGCTCTATGGAAATTAGGTGCAAACATAAACCCTATATTTAATTGATTAACACATTTTTCAACATCATTAGGACTAAGTTTAATATCTATACCTAATCCTTCCAATACATCTGCACTCCCACATTTACTAGAAACTGATCGATTTCCATGCTTTACTATTGAAACCCCTGCTGCTGCTGCAACAAATGCTACGATAGTTGAAATATTAAAAGTATCCTTTCCATCTCCACCTGTTCCACATGTATCAATGGCATAATCCTTTTCTATATTAACCTTTAAAGCTTTATTTCTCATAACTTTAGAAGCCCCAACAATCTCTTTTATCGTCTCACCCTTCATTCTAAGGGCTACTAAAAATCCTCCTATTTGAGAAGGCTTTGCATCTCCATTCATTATTTCACTCATAGCATCTATCATTTCACTTTCTGTCAAATCTTCATTTTTTAATAACTTATCCATTGCAAACTTTAACATTTTTTATTCCCCCTTTTATAAAATTTCTTAATATTTTTCTCCCACCATCTGTTAAAAAGGATTCTGGATGAAATTGAACTCCAAATATAGGATAGGCTCTATGCTTTAGTGCCATAATTTCACCATCATTACTTTCAGCTATAACCTCTAATTTATTTGGAATAGATTTTTTATCTAGTACCAAAGAGTGATATCTTGTTACAGTTAATAGATTTTCAAGACCATTAAAAATATACAATCCATTATGATAAATATCTGAAGTCTTTCCATGAACCATTTCTTTAGCATGTACAACCTTTCCACCAAATGCTTCTCCTATTGCCTGATGCCCAAGACATACCCCTAGGATAGGAATATCTTCTCCAAATGTTTTAATAACATCTATAGTTATACCTGCATCCTTTGGAAATCCAGGACCTGGAGATATTATTATATGGCTTATATCTAACTCTTTTAATTCTTCTATTGTTATAGCATCATTTCTAAAAACAGCTACATCTTTGTTTATCTCTCCAACATACTGATATAAGTTATAGGTAAATGAATCATAATTATCAATGATTACAATCATATTAAATCCCCCTCTACTTTAATAGCCTCCTTAAGAGCTTTAGCCTTTCTTAATGTCTCTTTATATTCACTTTCAGGATCTGAATCTGCTACAATCCCAGCTCCAGCTTGAATATATGCTGTATCATCTTTAAAAATAATAGTTCTTATAGCAATACATGTATCCATGTTTCCATTAAAGCCTAAGTATCCAACAACTCCAGCATATACACCCCTTTTTTCTTCCTCTAATTCATCTATAATTTCCATAGCCCTTACCTTTGGTGCTCCTGATACAGTTCCAGCAGGCATACAAGCTATTAATCCATCATACATATCCAAATCATCCCTCATTTTACCTTGGACATTTGATACAATATGCATCACATGGGAATATTTATGAATATCCATAAACTGACTTACATTTACTGTTTTAAACTTAGAAACTTTACCAATATCATTTCTTGCTAAATCCACAAGCATTAAGTGTTCTGCCCTTTCCTTCTCATCCTCTAATAGTTCCTTCATATATTTTTCATCCTCTTTAATACTTTCTCCCCTTGGTCTAGTTCCTGCTATGGGACAAGTCTCAATATCGTCTCCATTTACTTTTACTAAGAGCTCTGGAGATGAACCTACCAAATGATACTCTCCAAAATTTATATAAAACATATATGGTGAAGGATTTAAACTTCTTAATTTTCTATATGCTTTAAAAGGATCAATCTTTGTTTTTACCTTTAGTCTCTGGGATAAAACAACCTGAAAAATATCTCCATTTTTTATATACTCCTTTGCCTTTAATACCTTTTTCATAAAACTTTCCTTTGTTTCATTACTTAAATATCTATTATCATCTAACTCTCCATTCATCCCCCTATCAAAACTAACTTTTTTCTTTAATATTTCTCCATTGATTTCATGTAATCTCTTTACTGCGTTTGTATATATTTTTTCTAAAATGCCCTCTATATCAACATTTACAATGATTATAATTTTTTGCTTTAGATGGTCATAAACTATTAATTCTTTAGTGAGTAAAAGATGAACATCTGGCATTTTTATATCATCTAGATTTATCCTTTCTAAATTTTCATAGTTTCTTATAATGTCATATCCTATATATCCTACAGCCCCTCCAACAAAATCAGATATCTTATCTACTTGCGCCATTTTATATTCTTTCATTATTTCTTTAATAACTTCTACTGGGTTCCCATTTCTTTTAATTACTTCATCTTCTTTATAAATCTTCACATCATTACCATAGCATTTAATTGTCATAAATGGATTTCTCCCAATGTATGTGAACCGTCCCCATTTATGACCACCTTCAACACTTTCTAACATATATGAGTTTTTATCATTACAAAGCTTTTTAAAAAGCGTAATGGGTGTCTCCATATCTCCTTCAATTTCAAGGAAAATAGGAACCATCTTTGAATCCTTGCTCAATTCTAAAAATCTTTTATAGTCTAGATCTCTCATGTTTTACCCCCTAAAATTTTATATAAAAAAAACACTTCATCCCTAAAATTAAGGACGAAATGTTTTAATTCCGCGTTGCCACCCTCTTTAGATATACTATTATCTTAAATAAGTAAATAAAAAAACACTCCGCCCTTTATATAGGACGAAATGTTTATATTTCGCTATACCACCTATTTTAGATAGTTTCTATCTCGCTCTTTCAAGTACGGAAATAGCCTAACCTATTTCGATACCCTATCCCTATAACGTGAGAATCACGGCAAGTACTACTCTCAAAGATTTCATACTGCTTCTCATGGAACCATTCGGCAAACAATCCACATCAGGCTTCCACCATTCCCGACTCGCTATACCTTCATGTACTACCTACTCTTTCCAATTACAGAATTTGATTGTTGTGTTTTTTAGATTATATTAAATATTCTGAACTTTGTCAACAATATTTTAAAAATTTCCTATCTCATTCTGATTCATTAATGGCTTATTAAAACTATTGTGTATACTTTTTTTTATACTTATAATTTCTTAACTCTTTTCCATAATATTTAAGTTCACCATCTACACCATCATATATAGCAGTATATATCCTATTGTTATATTTTAAATGGACCTCATACTCTATTTCCTTTTTTATATTTCTTACAGTTAAAATATCTATTATTTCAACTTCTTTATTTATTTTATTTAATATTTCTTCTTTACTTATTCTTGGCATTTTGATTTTTTCATCACTAGGATATATTATTTGAAAATCAGTTATTAATCCATTAGATTGTAAAACTAATTTTATTTCTTTTCTTTTATCATAAACCCCCTCTCTTATTTTTATATAAGAGTATTTAATAGAATCAATATTTCCTTCTTTATCATATTTTATTTCTTTATAAGAGCTTGATAAGTTATTATTAAATCTAGATATTATATTATTTGCCCTAGTATCTAACTTTTCTTCTATGTAGTTTTTATCTTTACTATATTTAATAAATTGGATAGCCTTTACAATTATACTTTTTGTTTTTTTATCAAATGTTACTGAATAAACCGTTCCATTATTTAGATTACCTTTATTTTCTAAACTAGTTTTAAATACATACTTATCTGTATTTTCACTATTACTTTTATCATACTTTAAAGTTTTATCCTTTACTAATTTAGAAAAGATTTCTTCACAGTATACTTTTGCATTATCAAAATCTCCTTTATTAAAATCCCCTTTATAATTTTCTAAAAAAGAATATTTTGATTTTAATAAATCATCTGCTTTTTTTGAATAATCATTATATATTTTTACTATGTCTTTTTTAAGTTTCTCTTGTTTATCAAAATCTCCCTTATAATCCCCTAATGCTTTTTTATGCTCTTTAATTAACAATTCATTATATGAATATAAATGTTTTAAAAAATTTCTTTCAGATTCACCTATAGTTTGATCAGATACTATATTTTTCATTAAATCGTTTATATAATATATATCTATATAATCATTAGAAATTAATTTATCTCCTAATTCTTCAGCATCATAATTTGATAACATATAATTATGTATAACATTTTTATTAATAAATTCTTTATTAAAATCAAAATTATTTAAAGCTAATACTTGTGATATATTATCATTTAAAGTTTCTAACTCAGAAGCAAAATCTTCAAAATCATAAAATAATCTATCCTTTAATTCACTATAACCATCATGATATTTTACAAAGTAATGTCTTGCAGTTATTATTATTATAAATAGTACTAATAAATAAAAATTTCCCTTATTAAATATTTTTTTCACCCTTATCCCCCCATAAAAATTGATAACCAGTTCTATTTTACCATATATTGTATGATAATTAAATTTTTGATATAAAAAACTCTCCTTTCATAAACAGTATTATCCGTCTACTCTAAGGAGAGCTTTTTTCTTGATTTTTCTTTATACATTTTTTTATCTGCATATTCAACAAAATGATTTATATCTTTAAAATTATTATTTTTATATGTGGCGATACCATGACTAGAACTAATTGAATAAGGTTTATCCTTACTATTAGCCTTTTTAATATTATCTTTTATTCTAGACCATATATTTTCAGCATCTTCATTGGATGTATTTGGAAATACAATTAAAAATTCATCTCCTCCTAACCGCATAAAGATATCAACTGGTCGAATTGAATCTTTAATTATCTCGGTAATTGTAAGTATATAATTATCACCTTCAGCATGTCCATATTTATCATTAACTTCCTTTAAATCATCTAAATCTATAAAACATATACTTAATGGTTGGTTTTCATTTAAAGATTGTCTAAAATATTTAATTAGTATTTCAAAACCTGCTCTTCTATTATAAATATTAGTTAATTCATCTGTATTTGCTTTCTTTTTTAAGGTTAACTCTGCTTTTTTTCTAGCTTCTACTTCTAATCTCAATTGATTTAAATGTATATCAGATAACTTTCTTAGACGGAACTCATTAATACTTTTCTCCTCTAGTTTATAAGCCATAATTGCTGTGATTATACCTATTGTATAAACATTAAAAAACTTATAAATTTCATTAAGTGTAAGTTTAGATATAAAAATAAAATCAAAGGTTAAAACTAATAATATAATACCTACTATATAAGGTACTTTTTTTCTAGTACCAGCAGAAAATAATAATATTCCTATGAAAAATATTATAAATATTTGTATAACTCTATCATTATATATACCATTTTGTGTATTATATATATAATAATAAAATACATATGTAAATAGAGAAGCCATAGAAATACATATATCATAGAATTTTAAAATGAAATATTTTTTATCTTTTAATGGAGTTAAAGTTAAAATAAGAAAGGATAGAAAAAATAACATTGTAATAATACGATAATAAGTTACAGAAGGATTATAATGAAAAACTTTCATATCACCATACAATGCTAAAAACATCATTATAAAGGATACAACTGAAGCAATCCGTCCTATCTGTAATGTGTTTATATATTGTTTTTCTTTATATAATTCGTTAACTTTTTTCATCATTTGTTTTTTCATCTAAAGACCCCTTAGATATTTAAATATAAAACTATATTAATATTTATTAATACTTTAATTCTATCACAAAAGATAAATATTTAAAATGAAATACTCTTATAAAAAAGGCGGCGATTAAATGATTTCGCCGCTTATTCTTGGCTCTTCACTAATCGTCAATGTTATAAGTTATTCCATGTACACTTTTGTAGTGTATAGGTTCCATTAACCCATCACAATTCTGACAATCAAATCTTGGTGGAACTATTAAATCTCCTCCATCTTGCATATCTAACATTTCTACTACATCTTTTGGTATATCC
>VEND01000175.1 GCA_009711765.1 Bacillota bacterium
CTCCTCTATTGGTTTTTTGTTTTATAGTTGTGTATATTACATTTATACCCATTAGAGGAGTGAAATAAATAAAATTATTAAGTGAAAGATAGTATTTTCAATGCTTTTAGCATTTGGAAATCGACTATTAAGTATTATAATAGGAGTGTTAAAATTGAAACTGTTATTTAGATTAAATAAAACTATTATTATGATTATTATGATAATATTCATCCTAGTTTCTTGTAGTTATAAAAAAGACATAGAATATGGATTAGAAGCTGACACTCCCATGCCTAAAGGCAGGGGGTTCTTAGGTACATTAACTTTTTCTATACTCTCAATATAAGACTTGCATTTCTTATATTTACAACATATAAAAACTAATTAATTTCCCTAAAACTTTCACTATCAAAGCATATTCTGATGAATTACTTTAACGATAGTATAAGGCTCGTGTCAAAACACTTTGTATCATAAATTTACTATTTTCTATATAATTATTATAACACAGAATGCGTATAATTATTATGAAAATGTACATCTTTATAAATTATTTTCATAAAGATGCTATCCATCCCACAGCTGAAGCAGTGGGCTTTTCGCATAACAATTGTAACTTTAAAGAAGTTATTATAGATGAAAGTAAAGGTATAGATGAAAAGGATATATTAACAGTGGTAAATAGATGGCATGAAGAATTATACAATGAGTCTCAAATGAAATTTCTACCATCAATTGTTTTAGCTAATATGATGGATCCAGTAACATATGAAATTATTGAGAATTTAGATATAGAATCAATAGAAGATAAGGGGGCAGTAGAAAAGATAATTAATTGGGCAAATGAAAGTATAATTCATACTCAGACTTTAGATATTTTCAAGGATAATCCTGGTAAAGACCCATGGGGGGTAGGGAATTTATTACCTGCGTATAAAAAACTATTACCTAGTGAAATGAAGGCAATGTCAATTTATTCAGGTGAAATTACTGGAAAATGTTCATCGATAGCTAGATTATTATCTAGTGTTTTTAGAGTTAGTGGTGTTAAGTCTAGAAATATAGTATTATTAAGAATGCCTTCCCATACAATTAGTTTAGTTAAGATTAAAGATATAGTATATTTAATAAATAATCAAAATATTATGAAGGTAAATAAAAAATTAATTAAGGATTTATCAGAACTACAGTTCATAGGGTTATATAATGACTCAGTTATAGTAAATAATAATATTAAAATTACAAAGGAAATATTTAAAAGTAAAGAAACTTTATTAGATAGCATTATAAAAGTTAATAATCTAAATATAAGTAAAACTGATAATCATTTAAAAGACAAATTTGATAGAAAAGATTTATCTGATATGATTTATAAAAGTAGTAATGTAAAGTTTAGTTTGGCTAAGTATGCTTATCAGAGTTTATATGTAAAAAGGCCTGAATTATATCTAAAGGCTTCTTTACGTTCACCTAAGGCTTTTGAACTTTCAAATAAACTAAATACTGATGAAGAAATTTTTAAATGGATTAAAGAAAATATTAAAAGTGGTTCTATATTTAAAGATTTTAATGAACGTATAATGATAGCTGATCAAGTTATAGTATTGAAGACTGGTGGGTTAAAGGATAAAGCAATATTAGCATATTCTTTACTTAAAAGAAATGGTTATAACCCTATAATAAAAATATCTAGAAAAAATGCTTATATAAAATATGATGAAAAGATTTATGATTTTAAGAATAAAAAAATGATAAATTCAATAAAAGAAGAAGTTAAACTTATATTAAAAGATTAACAAAAAAACTATCAATATGGTTTAATAAATTTAAAATACATAGATAACGATTAAATAGGAGGATATTTATGACAGATTACATAAAATCTTTAAGAGAATTAATAGGACACAAACCTTTAGTACTTAGTACAGCAGGAGTTTTAGTAATAGATGATGAGAATAGAGTTTTGCTTCAATTTAGAGTTGATAATAATACTTGGTGTCCACCGGGAGGTATAATAGAGCCAGGAGAGTTAGCTAAAGAAACAGCAATACGAGAAGTGTATGAAGAAACTGGTCTTATTGTTGAAAATCTAGAGTTTTTTAAAGTGTACTCTGGAGAAGAACAACATTATATCTATCCTAATGGAGATGAGGTATACTATGTAAGTGTCACATACATAACCTGTAGTTTTAAAGGAGAGATATACATAGATGGAATAGAAAGTAAAGATGTTAAATTTTTTCATGTTGATGATTTACCTAAAAATATTACTTCACCTGTTAAACCACATCTTAATGACCTAAAAGATTGGTTATATAAAAAATAATATTCAATATAAAAACTCCATTAAATAATGGAGTTTTCTTAAGATATAGTTTTAATTATTATTCATTTATGATTAATTTATTTATTGGTTTTCCTGGGGGAACTATAGGATAGACACTTTCATCTTTATCTATAATACATTCGATAAAAATAGGTTCATTATCATTAGTTTTATCTTTTAGTATTTTTTCTAAACTTTCTATATTATTAACTCTATATCCGTTAATTCCATAGGCATTTACCATTTTTACAAAATCAACTTCATCACCTAAATCTGTTTCTGAATATCTTTCATTACTAAACATTCTTTGCCACTGTCTAACCATACCTAGGGTTCTATTGTTAAAAAGTACTATTATTACAGGTAAGTTATATGATTTTACCGTACTTAGTTCGTTTAAGTTCATTCTAAAACTTCCATCACCAGTTATTAGTAGGGATTTTTTATTAGGATTTCCTATTTGAGCACCTATGCTAGCACCTAGTCCAAAGCCCATAGTACCTAATCCGCCAGATGAAATAAAACTTCTAGGTTTATTGAATTTCCAATTCTGTGCAACCCACATTTGATGTTGACCAACATCTGTAGATACCAATGTATCTTCACCTAAGTAATTATTTAAAGTTTTTAATATTTCACATGGAGAAAATCCTATCTCTTCATCAAATTTTAACTTCCAACTATATATTTTCTTTAACCACTCATTTCTTTTACTATTATTTAAATACTCTATTAATTTATTTAGTATTGTTTTTACATCTCCTATTATAGATATGTCTGTTCCAAGATTTTTATCTATTTCAGTACTATCAATATCTATATGAATAATATTTGCTCTAGGAGCAAATTTATCTGCCTTTCCAATAACTCTATCACTAAATCTTGCTCCTATGGCTATAATTAAGTCACTTTCTGTAACAGCAAGATTAGTTTCCCGTGCTCCGTGCATACCCACTAAACCTAAGGATAATTTATTATCCCTTGGAAAACTTCCTAAGCCCATTAAAGTATTTGCAACAGGGATTTCAGCCTTAGTTGAAAAGTTATATAATTCTTTATTTGCATTAGATGTAATTATTCCTCCACCAGCATATATAACAGGTTTCTTTGCTTTATTAATTTTATCTGCTACTTTTTTTAATAAATCTAGATTTAATTTTACTTCCTTTTCAGAGACTACAATATCTTTTTTTAAATATTCTTTTTCTTTTAAAAATATATCCTTTGGGATATCAATTAATACTGGACCAGGTCTTCCACTTTTTGCGATTACAAAAGCCTCCCTTACAGTTTCAGCTAATTCATTAATGTCTTGAACTAAATAATTATGTTTTGTAATAGGAAGTGTAACACCTGTAATATCTATTTCTTGAAATGAATCTTTACCTAATAATCCAGAGGGTACCTGTCCAGTAATTACTACTAAAGGTACTGAATCCATATATGCAGTAGCTATTCCAGTTATTGTATTTGTAGCTCCAGGGCCTGATGTAGCAAAACAGACTCCAACTTTACCTGTCGTACGCGCATAACCATCTGCAGCATGTACAGCTCCTTGTTCATGGGCTGTTTTAAAGTGATTAAAATTATCCATTTCATCATATAATGCATCGTATAGAGGTATTACAGCACCACCTGGATATCCAAATAAAGTGTCTACTCCTTGTTCTTTTAAACATTCTAATAAAATTTGTGCTCCTTTAAGTTTCACCACATCACCTTCTTTCAATATTATTATCTGCAAATTGCTCCTTTATCAGCAGATGAAACCATTTTTGAATACTTACCTAAATATCCTTTTACATTTCGTTTCTTTATTTTTAAGTTTTTCATTCTTTCATTAAAACATTGATCACTTATATTTAAATTTAAAATTCCATTTATCATATCAATTTCTATAATGTCACCATTTTCTACAATTGCTATAGGACCACCTTCACATGCTTCAGGGGATATATGACCTATTGCTGCACCTCTTGTTCCACCTGAAAATCTTCCATCTGTAATTAAGGAAACATCTTCATCAAGTCCCATACCTGCAAGGACTGAAGTTGGAGTAAGCATCTCTCTCATACCTGGACCACCTTTAGGTCCTTCATATCTTATTACAATTACATCGCCTTTTTCAATTTTTTCTGAAAGTATAGCCTCAACAGCTTCTTCTTCACTATTAAAAACCTTTGCTTTTCCCTTGGATTTAAGCATTTCTTTAGCTACAGCTGATTTCTTTACTACTGCACCGTTTGGAGCTAAATTACCCATTAATATTGATATACCTCCAGTTTTACTATGGGGTTTTTCAATAGATGCTATTACACTATCATCTATTTTTTCTTTGTTTTTTATCAAAGAACCAATCTTTTTATTTGATACAGTTATTTGTTCTAGATGTAATAAATCCTTTTTTCTAAGTTCATTCATTACAGCCATTATTCCACCGGCTTCATAAAGATCTTCCATGTGATTTTCTCCAGCAGGGGATAATTTACAAAGATTAGGTGTTTTTTTACTTACTTTATTAATTTTTTCTAAGTTCATATCAACTTCAGCTTCACCTGCTATAGCAGTTAGATGTAAAACTGTATTTGTAGAACAACCTAAAGCCATATCAACGGTCAATGCATTTTCAAAGGTATTTTTATCTAAAATATCCCTTGGGCGGATATCTTTTTTTACTAACTCCATAATTTGCATACCAGTTTTTTTTGCAAGTCTTTTTCTTTCAGAATAAACAGAAGGAATAGTACCATTTCCTGGTAAGGCTAGACCTAATGCTTCTGTCATACAGTTCATTGAATTTGCAGTAAACATCCCTGCACAGGAACCACAACTAGGACAGGCTTTATTTTCTAACTCTTTTAATTCATTTTTATCCATGTTTCCTGAGTTTACAGATCCAACGCCTTCGAAAACGGTAGTTAAATCTATTTTTTTTCCTTTAAACTTTCCTGCTAACATCGGTCCACCACTTACAATGATTGAAGGAATATTTATTCTAGCAGCTGCCATTAGCATAGCAGGTACAGTTTTGTCACAATTAGGTATTAAAACTAAACCATCAAAGGCATGGGACTCGGCCATTACTTCAATACTATCTGCTATAAGTTCCCTACTTGCTAATGAAAATTTCATTCCTACATGATTCATTGCCATTCCATCACATACTGCAATAGTAGAAAATTCAAGTGGGGTTCCTCCTTCCATTAAAACCCCACGTTTTACAGATTCTACAACATCTTTTAATCCAGTATGTCCCGGAACAATTTCATTGAATGTACTAACTACACCAATAAAGGGTCTATCAATTTCTTTATCATTTAAACCTGAAGCCTTTAATAATGATCTATGGGGAGCCTTTTCGACTCCTAGTTTCATTCTATTACTTATCAATATACTCACTCCCTTTACTTATCTTCAACCCAAGACATCATTTTTCTTAAATCTTTTCCAGTTTCAACAAGAGGATGATTTAATTCATTTTTTCGAGTAGCATTAAATTCTGGTCTGTTAATTTTATTTTCCATTAACCAGTCTTTTGCAAACTTTCCTGTTTGGATTTCATTTAAAACTTTTTTCATCTCTTTTCTTGTATTATCGTTAACAATTCGTTTTCCAATCATGTAATCTCCATATTCTGCTGTATCACTGATACTATATCTCATTTTTTCAAAACCGCCCTCATATAAAAGGTCAACTATTAATTTCATTTCATGTAAACATTCAAAATATGCTATTTCCTTTTGATATCCTGCTTCAACAAGGGTATCAAAACCTGCTTTAATAAGTTCTGTTACGCCTCCACATAATACAGCCTGTTCTCCAAAAAGATCAGTTTCTGTTTCTTCTTTAAATGTAGTTTCTATAACACCTGCCTTTGTTGCACCAATTCCTTTTGCATAAGCTAAGGCTAAATCTTTAGCTTTCCCAGTAAAATCTTGATATACAGCATACAGTGCAGGAACTCCTTTGCCATCTTCAAAAACTCTTCTTACTAAATGACCTGGTCCTTTAGGTGCCACCATGAATACATCAACACTTTCAGGAGGTACTATTTGGTTAAAATTTATGTTAAATCCATGGGCAAATGCCAGTGCATCTCCCTCTTTTAAGTAAGGTTCTACATTTTTTAAGTATATATCCCTTTGTTTTGTATCAGGTACTAACATCATAACTAAATCACTTTCTTTAACTGCTTCAGAAACTTCCTTTACTTTAAGTCCATTATTCTTTACTTTATCCCAGGATTTACTTCCTTTGTATAATCCTACAACTACATCTACACCACTTTCCTTTAGATTTAGCGCATGGGCATGTCCTTGACTACCAAATCCTATTACTGCAACCTTTTTATTTTCTAATAATTTTAAATCACCTTCATAACACATTTTTTTCATTTAAATCTCCTCCTTAAGTTCTTTTATTTCAGTAACATCTACAAGCTTTTTCATTTGTTTTATTGCTTGATTAATACCTAGATTTAGTTGATCCTCTATAGTAATAAATAATTTTGAGGAATCTGTATCATATGTTTTTTCCATATTTACATTGCTAATATTAAATTTCTTTCTCCTTAAAGTACTTAGAACCCTCATTAATGAATCCATATCATTTTTTAATTGTAAACTAAGTGTTTTACTCAAAATAATTCCCCCTTAATAAAAATAATTTTAGTCTTTAGTTTTATCACAACCCTTTTAAAGAAAGACCTTTTGGTTTATCTAGTAAGTTATCGAAATGTTTTGAATGTTCTAAATAAAATACTAAATAAAAAAATCTTCCATCTCTATGAACATATGAGTATATGTTTATAGAGACGAAAGATTTTCGCGGTACCACTCTATTAGCAATTTTAATTGCCTCTTAATTCAGATCGAAGTCAGTTTTAATTATTTAAAACAGTTCTTGAATCCTAGCCATGTAACGGTGGCATCCGTCTTTGTTTACTTAATAATTTTAAATCTAATGTTTAAAATTAAATTTTAACTTAGCAGCTCTAGAGTGATCATTACATATCCTTATGACACTAACTTTCACCTAACGTTAGCTCTCTGTAGTCAAAATAAGATATCTTTATCTCCTTCGTCGCTTTTATAAATATTACGTTTTATTAATATTGATTCATATTTTATACCCATAATTTAAATTTGTCAATAGTTTTTTTATAATTTTAATTTATTTTGTAATATCAAATTTTTTAGAAAATATATAATAGCTTAAATTACTAAATATCATATTAGTAATTTAAGCTATTATTTAGTCTATTCTTTACTGATAACTTTAAGGTTAAATATTTTTATTCACACTTAAAAGTTCTTATTCTTTTACAATATGCTACCATTCCATTTTTTAACAATATTACAGTTAGTGAAATAATGTAAAGTTTAACTTTAATTAGGTGATTTCTAAAAATTAAAATGGTATAATATGTATGAGTAAGATAATTAATAATTGTTTCAATTAAAATATTGATAGAAGATAGCTATTATTCTATCGGATAAGAAAG
Source organism: Bacillota bacterium (assembly GCA_009711765.1). GTDB lineage: Bacteria > Bacillota > Clostridia > Tissierellales > MES13 > MES13. The sequence goes on from VEND01000175.1 coordinate 7,812, forward strand.
GAGGTTAACAATGGAAAACGACCTTAAGGATTATATTATTACAAGTGCAAAAAAAGAGGAGTCTAAATATTTGATACGCCTCTCTAAACAGTTAGGATATTAAACAAATTTAAAAAATTTAGAAGCTCTTTTATTAAATATTTTAAATGATGATGAACATATAATTTATGTTGTTAAAATAAATAAAAAGATAGTCGGTTGGATACATGCTTATATCTATAAGGTTTTTTATGCTGAACTAATGGTAGAAATTGGTTGATAAAGATAGTAGAAAAAAAGGAATAGGAAAGAAGCTTATGACACAGGTAGAAAAGTGGGGAAGAAAAAAGGGCTGTAGTACTGTTAATTTGCGATCTAATATAATTAGGAAAGATGCACATGTTTTTTATAATAAGATAGGATATGAAAATGTAAAAAAACAATATACATTTAGGAAAAAAATTTAAGGGAGAAATATAATGGGAAAAATTAATTATAATAATATTAGTAAGATATATGATGATGTTAGAGAAGAAGAAAGAATAATAATTAATAAATTTTTAGATGAAGTTAATATATCAAATATAAATAAAATTTTAGATGTTGGATGCGGGACGGGCAATTATATTAATATATTACAAAGGATAACAAAAGCGAAAGTATATGGTATAGATGCATCGAAAGGAATGTTAGAAAAAGCTAGAGAAAAAAATAACGATATTTCTTTAAAGATAGGTTTAGCAACGGATATACCCTTTAAAGATACTAATTTTAATTTTCTATATATGACAGATGTTATTCATCATATTAAGGATATAGAAAAAATGTTTTTAGAATTTCAAAGAGTTTTAAAAGATGGAGGCAAGGTGTGTATAAGTACACAATCACATAGACAAATAGATCTTAGATATATGACTGAATTTTTTCCATCAACTGCTTTAGTTGATAAAAAGAGATATCCAGATATAGAAAAATTAATTAAATTAGCAGAGGAAAATGGATTTAAGTTTTTAAAAAAACAAGTAATCGGTGAAGGAGAAAATATAAAACTTGGAGATAGATATTTAGAATTGTTACAGAAAAAAGGATATTCAATGTTACATTTGATTTCTGAAAAAAATTATAAAAAAGGATTAAATAAAGTTAAGGAAAAAATGAAAGAGGGCACAATTATAAGAAAATCTGCTGGAGGAACTTTAATTTGGCTGACTAAGAAGTAGATTTATATAAATATGGACTTTAGAAAATTTGGAACTGTTATTATATAAGTATTTGAAGAGCCTAACTTAAAGGATTTAAAAGAACTATAATATTTAATATAAACATTAGATTATACAAGGGGGTTTTTAATGAAAAAGAAATTAAAGATTACTTTAATAATTTTCTTATGTATATCAATTTTTTTAAATATTATATTTTTTACTACATTAGTATATAAACAAAATAGAATTGACCGTGTATTAAAATACTTGCATACTACTTCTGCAAACGATGTTAATAATATTTTAGAAGATATAAAAAAAAGATTGGTAGATGTAGATAAAAGTAAATTAGAAGATAGAAGTTATGTAATAAACACATTAAAAGACATACGTTATGAATTGTTTTTAACCCAATTGACTTTAGGAAAGTTAAAGCTTATAAATAGTAACTATGACTTTGATATTAGTCCATTATATAAATATATTTCTCAATTATATGAATCATATAAAAAGGGTGAGAAAGGATTAACTGAAATTGATAAAAAAACTTTAAAAGAAATAACCGATATTTTTTTATATAGTGAAGTTAAAGGATTTTATAAAGAAATTTCAGTTTTTAATATAAAACCTAATAGTCCAAAAGAGTTTTATAAAAAACCTTATAAGAGACTAAAAAATATATGTAATAAGGCACTTCTAGAATTAAAAAAACACCGATAAAGTATTCTTTTTGAAAAAATCTAAAAGTAGGTGATTTTATGAAGATTGGAAAATTTTCTAAAGAAAATAATTTAACTATAGATACTATTAGACATTATATGGAGTTAGGATTAATTATACCAGATAAAAAGGGGGCCCATTATGACTTTGATGAAAGATGTAAAAAAGATGTTTATGATATATTAGAATTAAAAGAAATGGGTTTTACTTTAAAGGAAGTAACTTCATTATTTTTATATAAAAGATTAGGAAAGCTTTCTCAGTATCAAGAGTATGAGTGTTATAAAGAATTTTTCATCAATAAAAAAAATCAATTAGAAAAAGAGATTAATAACTTATCAAATTCTTTAGAGAAACTTACAAAAAAGATAGAAAAATTATCAACTGTAAAGTATAGTGAGAATTTTAAAATAGGCTTAGATATAAGCATTATAGATTTTTTTAAATGTTTTAAATGTGGTGGAAATTTAGTATTAAAAGGTAGTATAGAAAATAATCAAATAATAAATGGAGAGCTTAGATGTGATTGTGGAAAAACTTATGTAATTAAGAATGGAATATTGTTAATAAATAATGAACTTCTATCATCTGATGAAAAAATTCAAGATGATCACATAGTTGGTTACATAAATGAAACAAGTCCAAAATATCTAAAAAAAGTATACTCAAGTCTTGAATGGATTCATAAAAAAGTGGATTTTGATGATTTTAAAAATAAAGTTATTCTAGATCTAGGTTCAGGATCAGGATTTTTATTAAGATATATATATAATGATCTACCAGACAATTCGGTATATATAGCAGTGGATCATAATATAGAAAGACATATGTTCTTAAAGAGAATGCTTGAAAAGGTAAAAGTTAAAAAGAATATAATTTTTATATGTGCAGACTTTTTAGAGATGCCTTTAAAGGAAAAGGTAGCTGACATAGTTATAGATTATACAGGAACAAGTAATTATTCCTTTGAACATGAAGATTTTTTACTTAAATCCGTTGATAAATATATAAAGGAAAAAGTATTAATTATTGGTAGTTATATTATATTTAAAAATTTTGGAGCTAATAATATTATAAATAAAAAATTTAGAAAAAACTTTATGCTTAACAATGTAAAAAAAGAATTAACTAAACTTAACTATAAAATTAAATATGAGATAATGTCAGATGCGATAGATGAAGGTGGAAAATTCGAAGATTACTTTAATGAAGATGAAAAAGTACAACCATATTTATTTTATGGTAAAAGATAGGGTTAACCCTATCTTTTATATGTTTTTGAAAGAAATTTTGTTAAATTGGCTATTTATATAGTCTATACCCTATTTATTATACTTAGAGTAAGAAAGAGGAGGGATGAAAATGACATTAACAAAATTAGCTGTATGTAAAAATAGTAATTCAAATATGATGTTATTTGGATTTGGAAAGCTTGCTTCATTATTTGGAACATCTATATATTCTTTCGCTATGGGATTATATGTTCTTAAACTAACTGGATCTGGATTATCCTTTGCAACTACTTTAGTTTTAGGAACGTTACCTATAATAATTATAAATCCCTTTGCTGGGGTTTTAGCAGATAAAATTGATAAAAAGAAGATAGTTGTATCTATGGATTTACTAAATGGTGTGATTTTAGTTTTACTTTATTTCATAAAATTAGAATATGGTTTAACTCTTTTTATGATATATATAACAACTTTTTTACTAACTACATTTACAACTGTTTTTGGAACTGCTTTAGAAGCAGCCAAACCTAACATTGTATCAGAGGAAAAACTTATGAATATAAATTCCATAGGTAAAATATTAGATTCATCATCTTCAATTTTAGGTCCCATGGTAGGAGGATTAATATTTGCCTTTATGGATATTGGTTTTTTTATAATATTAAATGGTATTTCTTTTATTATTTCAGGGATATCAGAAATGTTTATAAACTTTAATTTAAATTATACAAAGAGTAAAAATGATAATAAAGGGATTAGTATAATTAAAGATATAAAAGAAGGATTTCATTATATGAAGAATAAACAAGGAGTTATTGGTTTAATTTGTGTTTTTATAGTGCTAAATTTCTTTTTAGGATTATCAGTATCAGTCCCACTACCTTATATTATAAACGAAGTTTTAAAATTAAGTCCTAAATATTTTGGCATAATACAAGGATCATTTCCAATGGGTCTGATTATTGGAGCAATTTTTATAAAAAAAATAACAGATAAGTATTCATATAGAAAAATATTATTATCAACTAGTCAAGTTATTTCATTTGGAATGATAAGTATAGGCTTACCAATGATTATTAATAGTAACTTCAATGAAATATTTTTACTAATATATTATAGTTTTATTATGTTATTAATTGGTATTATGATATCATTTATTGATATTCCTATATTATATATACTTCAAAGCAAGATAGAAGAGTCTTTTAGGGGCAGGGTTTTAAGTTTTGGTATAACCCTTGGGAAAATAGCATTACCGATAGCATTAATAATATCAGGAGCAATAATAAATAGAATATACCCATATATATTGCCGACAACAGGGGGAGTTTTAATGATGATATTTAGTATGTTTTATTTTAACAATATAGAAGATGTAGAAGAGATTAATTAAATTATAAAATAGGTTCTAAGAAGCATGTGTTTTCTTACTAAATAAAGGAATAATATACTTATTATAGAATATATACAGGGAAGGGAGTGTTTTAATGGCTAAAGAGAAAAGCTCTTTTATAAAAGATTATATATTTTTCACATTATGTATAATAGTAACAGCTTTTTTATATCTATCAAAATTTAAAATGTTATTTTACTCCCTTAAAAGAACATATGCTTTCTCATTTATTATATATTTAGGAGTTACTATAATTAAATATTTATTAATTAGAAGATTTAATATAAAGGATTTTAAACTCTTTAGTTTTATTACAGGATTAGGGATTGTTTTATATAAAGTAGATATTGATACTTCTTATAGCATAATACTTATGCTTTATTTTTCAATTTCTATCCTTTATTATTTAAGTATCGATAGTCAAAGGAATAATATAAAAGGGAAAATAATTATTAGTTTTATTATATTACTTGTAGTTTCTATTAACTTTTATGAAAACTCTACAAAAGTTATTAAAGACTGGAAAATAGAAGAAAGAATAAATGAAAAACTAGATGGGTATGCCTATAAAGGAAAAATGAATGAATCTAATTTAAAAAAGATATCATATCTTTTTTTACATACAAGGTCTCATTATAACTTAGAGGGCATAGAAAATTTAAAAAATTTAGATCGCCTAATTATTGATGGTATTAATATTAAAAACATATATAATATTTCTTTATTAAAAAATTTAAGATACTTAAGAACAGAAAATATAAAATTAAGTGATTTAAGAAAATTAAAAACTATGGATAGTTTAGAAATATTAGATATTTCTTATTCTAATGTCGATACTGAAAAAAGTATAGAAAATTTTCCTAATTTAAAAAAATTAGAAATCCAAGGATTAACTTTAGATGATCTATCTATTTTTAAAGAATTAAAAAGTATAGAGAGTTTAAGAATTAGCTTTTGTAAGTTAAAGAGTTTAGATGGAATAGAGAATTTTAGTAATTTAAAAGAAATAAATTTTTTAGGTGTTGAGATAAAAAATTATAATGTCCTTAAAAATATTAAACCTAAAAGAAAAATTTACTATAAGGGAGAAGAAGTTACTAATGTAAAGAAAATATTAAATAATAGCGGTTATTCTTTAAAAGTGAATAACGATTCTTTTAAGATTATGCACTAAATTATAAAAAGCCTAACTTTAGTTAGGTGCTTTTTTTTATGTTAAATATTATAATAAATTTAGTATAAAAATAGTAAATACTTTTTAAAGTTATAGAGATGATTCCGTTAAATAAAGAATGAAAGCATCCAATAAATGGTAAATGAACACCAAAAAATAATTTTTATAATTATATTTATTTTAAGATTAGCAAAATTGGTACTCTAAAGTCAAATTTTATTTAGGTTTAAGCGTAAAAAAGGGCATAGAATCCCCAGGGAGCTTTGGGAAGATTTAAAATTATATAAGTATTATAAGAACCTGTCAAAATCCAGGTAGTATACTTTTTAGGTCCTTTGACAGAACCTTAAT
>VEND01000130.1 GCA_009711765.1 Bacillota bacterium
CCTTTGAAGAATATTTATTAAAATCAGCAGATACTAAAGATAATATATTATATCTTTGGCAAAATGAAAATACAGTGGTTATAGGTAGAAATCAAAATCCATGGAAAGAATGTAATTTAAAAACTCTAAAAAAAAATAAGGGAAAAATAGTTAGAAGATTATCAGGAGGTGGTGCTGTTTATCATGATCTTGGTAATTTAAATTTCACTTTTATATCCAAAGAAAGTGAAAATAGGATTAGAAAAAATGTAAAAATAATAATAAAAGCTTTAAATGAATTGAATATAGATGCCTATTTTTCAGGAAAAAACGATATCTTAGTAGATGGATATAAAATTTCTGGAAATGCTTTTTTAACAAAGGATGGGCTTTTATGTCATCATGGAACTTTATTAGTAGATACTAATATTGAAAGAATGATTGAGGTTTTAAATGTATCTAAAGTAAAACTTAAATCTAAAGGTATAGATTCAGTGAAATCAAGAATTACTAATTTAGTTGATATAAAGAAAAATTTAAACATAAGTACTCTAAAGGATTCATTAATTAAAAACTTTTGTAATAAAAAGGATAACAAAATATGTTTTATAGATAAAAAAACAGAGACCAATTTAGAAAATTTAATAAAAAGATATAATAGCTGGGATTGGAATTTTGGATCTTCACCACAATTTGATATTAATTTTAATAAAAGATTTCTTTGGGGTGAAGTAGATATAAACCTTTCTGTTGAAGACGGAGTTATTTCAAATGTAAAGGTATATACAGATTCTAACAATCCTAATTTTTCAAAAGACATTGAGTCAATTTTAATGGGGGTAAAATTTGAAAAGAAAGCCCTTTTAGAAGAATTAGAAAAGCTAGAAGATAAAAATAAAGCTAATATTTTAAATTGGTTTAAAGGTATAAGTATATAAAAAATAATGGCACAGTAAATGTGCCATTATTTTTTATATGATTGTATTATTCAAAAAGTTCTCTGATTTCTTCTTCACTCATTTTAGAAACTAAAGTTTCCCCTGGATGTATAACAGAATCAATCATTTCTTTTTTCTTATTTTGTAGTTTTAGTATTTTTTCTTCAATGGTACCCTTTGTTATGAATTTCATAACATGTACTGAGTTTTGTTGACCTATCCTATAGGCTCTATCTGTTGCTTGTTCTTCTACGGCTGGATTCCACCAAGGATCAAAATGTATTACAGTATCAGCCCCTGTTAGATTTAATCCTGTACCTCCAGCTTTTAAAGATATTAAGAAAATCTCTCCTTTTCCTTTGTTAAATTCATTTACTAGCTCTCCTCGATTTTCAGATTTTGTAGACCCATCTAAATAAAGGTATTCAATATTTCTTTTATTAAGCATATCTTTTATTAGGTTTAACATAGTTGTAAATTGGGAAAATAATAATATTCTATGTCCTGAATCTATGGATTCAGTTATGATTTCTTCTAAAAGTTCTAATTTTCCACTTTTACCCTTATAATCATTAATAAACATAGAAGGATGACAACAAATTTGTCTAAGTCTTATAAGGCCTGATAATATTTTTATATGACTTCTATTAAAACCTTTATTTTCTATTTCTTCTTCTATTTCTCCTTTTATTTTATTTAAATAAGCTAAGTAAATCTTCTTTTGTTCAGTCGTTAAATCAGCTACTACTTTATGTTCTATTTTTTCAGGAAGTTCCTTTAATACATTTTTCTTAAGTCTTCTAAGAATAAAGGGTTTTATGAATCTATTTAATTCTTTTAATGCTTTTTTATTATTATCTTTAATTATTGGTTTTTCAAATCTTTTTCTAAACTTTGTGTAAGAGTATAGATATCCTGGCATAATAAAATCAAATATTGACCACAATTCAGTAAGGGAATTTTCAATAGGAGTACCGGTTAAAGCGAAATAATTATTAGCATTAATTTGTTTAACTGATTTAGCATTTTTTGAACTTTTATTTTTTATATGTTGTGCTTCATCTAATATGCAATATCTAAATTTGAAATCATAAAGCTTAATATCCCGTCTAATAAGGGGATAAGAAGTGACTATAATATCATATTTATTAATATTTTCTATCATCTTACTTCTTTCATCCTGATCTCCAGATACTACTAATATATTTAAGTCCTTAGTAAACTTATCAACTTCAGAAGCCCAATTATAAACTAAAGATGTAGGAGCTATTATTAAAGATGGTTTAAATCCTTTCTCTTTTTTTTCAGACAGTAAAAAAGCTAGGACTTGTAAAGTTTTACCTAATCCCATATCATCTGCTAATATACCACCTAAACCGTAATGGGAAAGAATTTTTAGCCATTTAAAACCAAACTTTTGATAATCCCTTAATATGTTTTTTAGGCTATTAGGTATTTTAATTTCTATATCCTGTGGCTTTTTTATATTATCAACTAATTTCTTAAAGTGTGAGCTTTTATCTATTTTAATATAATTTGATTCTTCTAAACGCTCATCTAAATATAATGCTTTAAATTTAGGTATTTCTATAATATCTTCCTTTAGATCATTTTCATCTAAGTCTAAATAATTCATTAGATCCGATGCATTTTTTAAACCTTCATTATTTAAAGGTATATAAGAACCATCCTTTAGCCTATAGTATTTTCTCTTTTCCTTTAATGAGTTAAATACTTCAACTAATTCTTTATTACTGATATTTTCTATTCCAAAGCTAAATTCTAGCATATCTTTATCAGTATTTAATTTAATCCCTCCTGTAAAGGAGGAAGCATCATAAATTTTCATATTTTTAAACTTTTCAGAATAATATATTTCTGATATATCCTTAAGCTTAGGTATTTCTGTATTTATAAAATTATATATTTTTTCATCATCTTCTAAATAAACTTGATTATTCTTTATCTTAAATTCAGAGTTTTCTATAATACTTATTATTTTCTTTTCAGTTTCCATATCCCTTAAAAGTATCTTTCCTTCTTTTCTATTTACCTTTTCATTGAATAAAAAAGGGTTAATTATAATGTCATCATAGATAAATTTAACATCCACTATAATTTTTTTTCCTTCCTTATCTAGATAAAGTTCTGGATTTATTTTAGGGTCATATATAGCGTTTTTTAAATTTTTTTCTATTTTAACGTCAGTTAATTCTTTAATAAATGGATAAACCTCATATAAAAATTCTTCACTATATTTATGGGGGATTTCTATTTTATCTGTATTAACTAAAGCCTTTGAAAAGGGCATTAAGTATTCCTTTTGTTTTTGTGAAACCTTATATACAAATCCATTAGTAAAATAATATTCTCCATCGGATACTAAGGGTATGAAAGCATCTTCATTATTCATTTTTAAGATTATTTTATTTTCTTTTTTAGATAAATTTAAATCAAGGGGGATATCTTCATAGATAATTTTTAAGTTTTTATATTCTTTTCCTAATATAAATGCATTAAATTCTCTTTTTTTTGTTAAATTAAAAAATCTTTTAACAGAACTTTCTGTAAGGGTTAAGTATTTACCCTTAAAAAGACTGTTCCTACCATAACCAAATAAGGATTCATTAATTATGTATTCACTTTCTAATAGTTCTTTTAAATAGTTTATTATTGGTTTATCCTTATCTTTAAATTTATGAAATTCTGGGTTAAAGGTAAACTTTTTTCCATAATAAAGGGATTCATTATTTTTTATACTTTCAATGAGTTTTTTTATATTTTTTACTACATAAAGTTTCTCTTCACCTATTCTTAAATTAAGGTATGAATAATCTCCAAATTCATCATAGACATTAGAATTAAATTCATAGTTTAACTCTAAGTTTATCGCCTTTTTATTAATATCTTTTTTATATTTAAAAAAGTCTATAATAGACTTAGTAATGTTATTTGACTTAATATAGTTATATTCTCCTTGAAAATCTCTTTTCTTTATTTCCATAAATGTAGAGACTATGTGTTTACAATACCCCCAATATTCATCATAGGCAGGGCAAGTACAGTCTGCTTTTTTAAAATTTCCTTTATTATCAAAATGGATTTTTACCTTATAGTCTCTATTTCCAGAAACTATTGCTTTAAATGTATATTTTGATTTATTAAGTTTTAGCATTTTTACTTTTTTATCATTATAATACCTTTGTCCTCTTTTATAAGTTATGTGATTTGTAGCTAAGTCTTTGATTAGTTCATTAGTAATATTAAACATAATCCACCCCAAAATAATATATTTAGCTTATTTACCCTATCTCTTAATTATAACATAATGTTTTTTAAAAAATTAACTAAAATATACTTTATAAAATACTATATAGTAAGTGTAAAGTATATTTTAAAAGGATGTGAGTTAATGGAATATAAAAACTTTTACCCATTTTATAATTATTATAATCCACAATGGACATATCAATACGTAAGTAATCTTTTACTAAATGAAATAACAGAGGATTCAATGGAATATAGAGGAGTACAACAAAGAAATGAAGTATCAGAAATATTACAAATATTTTTAACAAGGAGAGTAGATGTATTAAATTTAATAGAAAGTTATGGTGTACCTAGATTAATATCTAGAGCAATAACTAGAAGAATTATAAAGTTTGTTTTAGAAAATGAATATAATATACCAGGAAATTTTAGAGAAAAAACAAGGAAATTATTTAGACGTTTTATAAAAGAAGATAGAGTTATTGTATTTAGTTTAAGGATGTTTGGAGTACCAGAGGATATAATATATGAATATATTAGAAAAGTTATTAGAGTTACTTTAAGAAATATAGATTATCCTTATTATCCTAATATTGATAGAGAGGTAAACAGAGTTTTAAAAGAATTTGAAAGAACTTATCCTAATTATTTAGGTTTAACCACAAGATATAATATTAATAGAGGCATCGCTAGGAATATAGTTAGGGATATTATTGAATTTACTTTATTAAATATTACCCGTATACCTCAAGTTGGACCTATAGATAAAAGAGCTAAAGAAATGCTTAAATTATTAGATAGAGAGGCTCCTAAGTTAATTGAACGTATGATAAATAGAGGTGTTCCTCCGGTTAGAGCAGAAGCTATTACAAAGGAGATAATAAGGTTTACGTTTTTAAATATAGCGCTACCTAGATAATTATAATTGTAAATAATAAACAAAATATTATAAATTATCTAAAACTTATTGATTTTTTTGGAAAAAATTATAGAATAGTAGTGATGATAAATTTAAAGTACTAAAGTCCTAGTTTTTTACTAGGACTTTTAAAGTTTAGAAAGGAGGCACTATGGATAAAATTTCATTAGCTAGTTTAATAAATAAAAAGTTTAAAAAGGTGTCTATTATTGCATTGGTATCATTAATAATTATTTTAGTTTTTATTTCTCATAATGCTTATATGGAAAATTATAAACAGGAAGAAGCTAAGATAACTAGTGTGATTGACTACTTTCTATCTGACTTAGAAGGTAAGTTTAATGAAATGGAGATATTATACAATAGAGAACTTAGAGGGAGTTTACTTAACTTTTATTTTGATTATAGAGATAGTGAAAACAATGATTATTTAAATAATTATAAAAAGAACTTAATAAATGATTTTGAAAATTTAGATGATACATATGAAGTTAATTCAACTAACTATTACTTAATAACTAAAAGTGGGTACATAAAAGAAACAGATTATAAAGAAAAACTATATAAGGATTTAACTACCTCTTCATTATGGAAGGAATTAAAGACATTAAATAAAGGAGGGGTTTATATAGCTCCTTTAAAGAATAAAAAAGACATTTTAATTGCAAATGGTTTTATAAAACTTCCCGATGGGAAAATTTTTGGATTAGAAATAACTAATAAAGTTTTTAGAGAAGAAATTTTTAAAGAATTTTCTAAGTTTCAAAAGGGTAATTATATTGAGTTTAAATTATTAGTAGATGATTTTAATTCTTTATATGATAAAGATGTTAAAATTACTGAAAGGGAGAAGGAAAGTTTTTTATCCTCTATTAAAGAAGATAAGATTATAGCTAAAACAAAATCACTATTTGATAAAGTATACTATAAAGGTTGGAGTAGTAAATATGGAAATCACTATATAAAATTAAAGGTAAGCTTTAGTGTTATTAAAAAAATATTTATGATTAATGCATTATTACTTATATGCGTTATTTCTATGTTATTTTTACTGAAAAATAAATTAGTAAAGGATATAAAAAGGGTTATAAAACCACTAGAAAATATATCAAAGGATATGAAAAATTACACAGAGACAGGTGAAAATGTATGTAAAGTTAAGGATACAGATATTGATGAGATAGATAATATTAAAAATAGTTATATAAATATGATAACAAAAATAAATGATAAGGATGATAAGTTAAAAGATAGTTATGAGGAATTAGAAGAATCCTATCAGGAAATAGATAATTTAGCTAATGGTTTAGAAGAGGTTATTACTTTAACATCTAGTATTATTAATTATAAGTTAGAAGATGAGAAAGTATTTCTTTCTAATATGTTAAGAACAGCTATAGATATTATACCTGAGGCAGATTATGGTGGTGTGTTTTTTTATGAAGAGGATAAAGTAAGGTTTGTTGATGCTGTTGGATATGATGTGAAATTTTTAAATGAATTAAATTTAAATGAAAAAACTTTACATATTAAAGAGAATGAAATCTTAGTAATAGATGACATAAAACATTATATTAAAAACAATAATAAAAGCAGTAAAGAATTTAATAAAGCATTATTACCAATAAAACAAACAATGATGTTCGCCATATATGTAGATGATAAAAAAAGTTGTGGACTTTTCTTAAATACTGATAAAAACAGAAATAAAGAATTTAAGAAAGAATCAGTGAGATTATTAAGGGATTATAAAAATCTTATTTCTGTATTTTATAAAATACAATCATATTATAGTCTTCATAGAAAAGTACAAGAAGATATAATAATGGCAATGACAAAGATGCTTGAAATACATGATACATATACAAATAATCATTCAAAAAGTGTCGCTGAGATTGCAGCGAAGATAGCAGAACAAATGGATATATCAAAGGAAAGAATAAAAGAAATTTATTGGGCAGGTATAGTACATGATATAGGAAAAACTATTATACCTTCTGAAATAATAAATAAAAATGGTAAATTAACCGATGAAGAGTTTGAAATTATAAAAAAACATCCAATTTGGGGCTATGAAGCATTGAAAAATTCCGAGGAATTAAAGGATATAGCAAATTATGTAAGATATCATCATGAAAGATGGGATGGGAAAGGATATCCAGATGGACTAAAGGGTGAAGATATACCATTAATTGCACAAATATTAACTGTAGCAGATACATGGAATGCAATGACATCTAATAGATCCTATAGAAAAGCACTTCCTAAGGAAGTAGCTAAAGAAGAAATATTAAAAAATAAGGGAAGTCAATTTTCACCTAATGTTGTTGATGCATTCATAGAACAATTAGAAAATATAGAACCTAAATATAATTTGGGAGGATTAAATGCATAAGTTTTTCTCAGTTTATATTTACAATTGTTATGCGAAAAGCCCACTGCTTCAGCTGTGGGATGGATAGCATCTTTATGAAAATAATTTATAAAGATGTACATTTTCATAATAATTATACGCATTCTGTGTTATAATAATTATATAGAAAATAGTAAATTTATGATACAAAGTGTTTTGACACGAGCCTTATACTATCGTTAAAGTAATTCATCAGAATATGCTTTGATAGTGAAAGTTTTAGGGAAATTAATTAGTTTTTATATGTTGTAAATATAAGAAATGCAAGTCTTATATTGAGAGTATAAAAAAAGTTAATGTACCTAAGAACCCCCTGCCTTTAGGCATGGGAGTGTCAGTTAAGTTTAATAATATATACAGTTAACAAGGGGAATGAGTTTCATTCCCCTTGTATTATGTACAGATTAAAAACCAAAGTTTGCAAATAAAATATGAGTATATATAAGTGTTGTAAAGCCATAAAGAATTAAAAGTATTAAAAAAGCAGGAAGAACCTTTCTAATTAAAATACCTTCTTTTCCTAATATACCCACTGTTGTCGCTACTGCAACTATATTATTTGGACATATCATATTTCCAAGAGCACCACCGGCGTTTTGACCTGCAAAAATAGTAATAGGATTAAGTGCTAAGGATTTAGCAGCCTCTACATGCATTGGTCCAAACATAATATTAGAACCAAGATTAGTTCCAGTTATAAAAGAACCAAGGGATCCGATACTAACTGCAACAACTGGATATAATGAACCTGCAGCATCTGATAATGTCGAAGCTAGTAAACTCATCATTTTAGTTTTAACCATAACATCACTTACCACAAGTAAACCACACATTGCAATCAATGCAGGAATAACTTTTTTAAATGCTGTTTTGGAATATATAAAGAAGTCATTTATTTTAACATCTAATATTAATGAGCCTATAAATGCAGAAATTAGTATAACTATACCAACCCAGACAGTGTAACCATATTTAGCTAAGATACTTAAAGAAAATGAGTATCTAACTACAGGAAGTAAAATAATTAAAATTAAATATGGAGAAAAAGCCTTCCATGTTGATAAAGAAATTTTATCATCGGATTTAGGTTTATATATAAACATCTCTGGAGTATTAATATTAAAAAATTTAAGAAATAATAACGTAGCTACAATGGATAATAGTCCCGTACACATACTTGTAATTTCTGCACCAATGAAATTTGAAAATATAAATAAAGATATTGCCATAAATCCACCAGAAAAAGTTAGAAAAGGAATTAAACCTTTAAATCCTTTTTTACCAAATATAACTAATATAATTAGAAAAGGTAGTATAAATGCACCTATCATATGTATTCTACCAGTCATAGAGGAAGCTTCAATAACTGACATATAATCACTAACTGGAGATACTCCCATTATGGTAGTAACACCGGCACCTCCCCAGGATACAGGAACATTATTACTTATTAGCGCAGCAGCTGCTGCGGTAATGGGACTAAAGCCTAAACCTACTAAAAATGGTGCTGCTATTGCTGCAGGAGTACCTGCACCTGCAACTCCTTCTAAAAATATTCCAAACATAACAGCAATAAGAATCACTTGAATTCTTTTATCATTTGTTATATCAGCTATGATTTCTTTAATTTTATTCATAGCACTTGTCTTTTGCATCATTATAAGCATTGAAAAAGCTGCAAATATTAACCAAACTATTCTTACTCCATCTAAAATTCCTGTTTTAAAAGAGTTTATCATTTCATTACTTGTTCCATTAAAAACAAACATACCTAATAATATTGTATAAACCATTGTAATGGGAGCTATTTTCATAGCTGATTTTTTAAAAATAAGCATCCCAATAAGAATTACTAAAACTGGACTAGCTGCTAATAGTACATTAAACATAGAATTTTCCTCCTTTAGTTAACTTTTATTTTTATAACATACTTACCATAAGAAAAAGGTAAAATGTGTTATTTAAAAAATTAAATCATTAAAGCGAATTATATTAAAAAAATGTAATAAATAACAAACCTGAGGAAAACGTTTGGAAATCTTAAATTGCGTCATGAAATGATTTATAGTTAAATGAGCATAGAAAAATATAGTAATGCTCTCAAATTTTAAGAATTTTATTACAACTTAAAATAACAAGCATTTATTATTGACATTTCTTTTATTTTGTTTGTATAATAACAATCATAATTTTTAAAAGGAGGTTTTAAAAATGGAAAAAATAAAGCTAAAATATGGGCAAGAGAAAGTAAAAATTTCGATACCAGAGAATAATCTTTTAGGGATACTTGAAAGTAATGAATGTGATGAAAATGAGACTGAAGAAGAGATAATATTAAAGGCTTTAGAAAACCCTATTGCAAGTGCTAGATTAAGAGATTTAGTTAATAGCAATGAAAGGGTTTGTATTGTTGTATCTGATATAACTAGAGCTTGGCAAAAAATGAATAGATATTTATCATATATAGTTAATGAATTAAATAATGGTGGAGTTAAGGATGAAGATATACTTTTTATAAGTTCAACAGGTTCCCATAGAAAACAAACTGAAAAAGAGCATAGAATGTTATTAGGAGATAAGTTATATGAAAGAGTTGAGATAATTGACCATGATTGTAATGATAAAGATAATTTAATACACTTAGGAACAACTAGCTTTAAAACACCAGTAGAGATTAATAAAAAGGCTTTAGAATGTGATCATATAATATTAACTGGAGCTATAGTATTTCATCTTTTAGTTGGATGGGGTGGAGGAAAGAAATCCATACTACCAGGTATAAGTAGTTATGAATCTATTATGAAAAATCATTCTATGTCTTTAAATTCTAATATAGGAGAAGGAAGCAATCCAAATACAAGATGTGGAAATATAACTAATAATCCTATTCATGAAGATATGCTTGAAGCAGCAAGTTTTGTAAGACCAACATTTATGTTTAATGTTATTATGAATTCAAAGGGGAATATAGGCCATGCAGTAGCAGGAAATTATATAAAAGCCCATGAAGCTGGATGTGAAATAGTAGATAAAAAAGATGGTGTAAAGATAAAACAAAAAGCAGATATGGTAATAGCAACAGCAGGTGGTTATCCTAAGGATATAAACTTATATCAAACTTCAAAAACACTAATAAATGCTAAAGAGGCAGTAAAAGAAGGCGGAACAATTATAATATTAAGTCAGTGTTCAGAAGGTTTTGGTAACAAACCTATTGAAAATATGATTAGAAATTATGAAACTGTTTTAGAAAGGGAAAAAGCCATTAGAGATGATTATTCCATAGCTAAATATATTGGATATTTCATAAGTGAAGTAGCAGATAAATATAATTTAATATTAGTATCTGATTTAGAACAGGAATTAATGAAAAATGCAAATGTTAAGGTAGTTAAATCTGTAGATGAAGCACTAGATATAACTTATAAAGAAAAAGGAAATAACTTAAAAACTTACATAATGACTCAAGGGGCTAATACTTTACCTAGACTTTAAAATATGGATAATTTTACATAAGAATATTTATATGCTATCATTAAAACAAATAAATAATAAAGGTGTGATTAAATCCGGCGTCTTTAAAGCTTACAATATAGATTCTGGAGAAGATAATTCTTAATCAAAGTTAAATATTTAGGCATTTCGTTGGTTAGAACCTAACGGTTTCTTTGAGATGCTTAATTTATTTATATGATTTTGGATTATCTTTATGGTAAGGTCATACTTAATTTTGATTTAAGCCCTAGAGTTAATCTCTAGGGTTATTTTATTTTAAAAGGGGATGGAAAAATGAAAAATAAAGATAAGTTTAATTTGAATTATTTAGAACAAATTTCAAATAAACCTAAAGTATTTTCCTATAGTGATAGAAGAGGATTCTGGGATGATAAGTATATTTCAAAGAAGATGTTAGAGGCTCATTTAAATCCTTATTTAGATGCTGCTAGTAGAAAATATCAGACAATAAAAAAAAGTTGCAAATGGATGGTTGAAAGTTTGGAACTTAAAAAAGGTGATAGCCTTATAGATCTAGGATGTGGTCCTGGATTATATTTAAATGAATTATATAATTATGGACTTAATTTAACAGGGATAGATTATTCTAAAAGATCCATTGAATATGCTAAAGAATATTCAAATAAAAATAATATAGATATTAAATATTTATATAAAGATTATTTAACTCTAGATTATAGTGGAAAATTTAACGTCGCAACATTAATATATTACGATTTTGGTTGTTTTAAAAAATCCGATGTTAAAAAACTTTTAAAAATAATAAATTCATTACTTAAAAAGAATGGATATTTTGTATTTGATGTTCAAACTCCCTATTATACTGATTTGAAAGAAGAAAGAAGTAATTGGCAAGTTTGCAATGGTGGCTTTTTTAGTCCAAATAAGTATCTTGAATTACAGAATAAATATTATTATCCTGAATATGAAACCCGTTTAAATCAGCATATAATTATTGAAGATAATGGTTATATAAAGGAATATAGATTATGGCATAAGCATTATACTTTAGAAAGAATAAAAACATTACTTAATAAGTCAAATTTTAAAATAAAAAAAGTATATAGTAATTTGTTAGGAAGTAAATATAATAAAACATCAAAAGAATTAGGAATAATAGCACAGAAAAAGTAACTAATTGTTTTATTTTTGAGAATTTAGTATAATTAACCTATATACAATTTTAATCTTTTATATAAATATAAATTACAGCTACAGGAGGGTTTTATCTTTCTATAGTTTTTTAAAAAATTATTATAGTAAAAAGGGAGAATATTATGAAAAAATTAATAATAATAAATGGAACAATGGGAGTTGGAAAGACTTTAACATCTAAATTATTATATAAATCATTAGATAAAAGTGTCTGTCTTGACGGTGACTGGTGTTGGATGATGAATCCTTTCAAAGTTACTGAAGAGAATAAAAAAATGGTTGAAGATAATATAATATACTTACTTAATAACTTTTTAAAAAATTCAAGTTTTAAATATGTAATATTTAATTGGGTAATACATAAAGAATATATTTTCGATATTATATTAGATAAACTTACTGAAGATTTTGAATTATATAAAATTTCCTTAACATGTTCTAAAGATGAGTTAAGGAAAAGAATTTTAAAAGATAATAGAAAAGAAGAAGTAATAACTAAAAGTATAGAAAGACTTAAAAACTATGAAGATATGTCTACAATTAAAATCGATACAACTGATAAGTTGCCTAAAGAAGTAGTAAAAGAAATTATAGATATAGTTAATTGAAGGTTTATAATAAGGGGGGGAATATGAAAAATAGATTAATATTGATTGAAGGGTTACCTTCTTCAGGGAAAACTACAACAACTAAAATGACACATAAAGTACTTAATAATTTAGATATAGCAAATAAAGTATTTTATGAGGGGGACTTAGACCATCCAGCTGACTATGATGGAGTATCTTTTTTTAGTGAGGTAGAATTTTATGATTTATTATCTAAATATAAAAAAGAAAGAAAACTAATAAAGAAAATAGCAATTAAAAGACAAGAGGGTTATTATATAGAATATAAAAAAAGAATAAAAAGATATAATGATAAGTTTTCTGATGATTTAATAAATTCTTTTTTAAAACATGATGTATACGAACTACCCTTAGATAGGCATATTGATATATTATTAAAAAGTTGGCAACGATTTAGATATAATGCATTGAATGAAGAAAATGTATATATATTTGATTGTGCTTTTATACAAAATCCAGTTACTGTAACAATGCTTAGGGATAATGCAGAAAAGAAAGTAATAAATGAATATATTAAAAAACTTGAAAATATAATCAAACCTTTAAATCCAATACTTATATATCTAAATCAGGATAATATAAGATATTCATTTAAAAAAGTAATTAAAGAAAGACCAAAAGAATGGCTAGAGTTTTTTATAAATTACACTTTAAATCAAGGATATGGAAAGGATAATAATCTTAAAGGGTTAGATGGAACATTGAAAGTTTTAGAAGAAAGAAAAAAGCTTGAACATGAATTATTAGATGCATTAGATATAGAAAAGACTATTATAAATAATTCTCAATTAGATTTAAAGTGTGAAGAAATTAGAAGCATACTCAAAGAATACATATAATATGAAATTAATTCTTTAAAAAGGAGGTCAACATGACCTCCTTTATTTTGTGTGCCCAGTATGGGCACAGTCTATAGGGTGAAAGTCCCGAACACCGAAGGTGATTTAGGTGTTAGCTTAAGACAAGGGTGCCCACCGTGAGGTGGGATCTGAAGAAAGTCGGCGGCAAAATT